>NZ_JBSPEI010000020.1:0-89402 GCF_055796175.1 Pseudocitrobacter sp. 2023LY-00077
GCCTGGCGGCACTAGCGCGGTGGTCCCACCTGACCCCATGCCGAACTCAGAAGTGAAACGCCGTAGCGCCGATGGTAGTGTGGGGTCTCCCCATGCGAGAGTAGGGAACTGCCAGGCATCAAATAAAGCAGAAGGCCATCCGAAAGGATGGCCTTTTTGCGCTGGTGCGGAAAAAACCTGCCGGATGGCGGCTGCGCCTTATCCGGCCTACAAAAGAACAAAACCCACCGAATGGCACGAACCCGTAGGCCCTGTAAGCGCAGCGCCACCGGGCAACAACTCGCACAATTCACAACATCCGCATCCACTGCACAACAAAATCCGCGATCCCCTCGACGTCATTAATATCCAATAACGGCACATCCACACTGAGCGAAATATCACTGGCCACGGCTATTACATGCGCATCGATCACCAGATCTTCCGGCTTATGCCCGGCATCCTCACGAAACAACACAATCTTCGCGATCTCCTCGTGCTTGAATCCCTCCACCAGAATTAAATCCAGCGTTGATGCATCCATTCTGCTGGCCAGGAATACGAGATCCAGCTCCTCTTCCTCCGGCGTCTCCGTCATTAGCGCCCAGCGCTGTTTGCTGGCAACCAGCGTCTGCGCCGCGCCTGCTTTACGTAATTCGTAACTATCCTTGCCTGGCTTATCCACATCCATATTGTGGTGCGTATGCTTTATAAGCCCCGGACGTATCCCGCGCTGACATAGCTCTGGGATCAACTGCTTAAGGAGAGTTGTTTTACCGGTCCCGCTCCATGCCGCTATCGCTAATAAGGGAATCATGAGTGCGCCTCAAACCAGGCCAAATCCTCCAGCGTATTCACGTTACTGAACGCTTCCCGGCAATCGCTAAAATCGACCGCATGCCCGCCGGCCTCGCGCATAAAGACCATCACACGTCGGTCGCCGCGTGCAAGATAGGCTTCAATATCCGCAGCAATTCGCCGATGGGCTAATGCAATCGCGGGGTGATCGCGGTCGCCATCATGAACCCACACCACCGGCGCTTCATTACGCTGGGATTGTAGACGTTCAGCCAGATGGGCAGGAATAAACGGCGTATCACAGGGGCAGAACAGGAACCACTCGCCCTCAGCTTGCCTGATGACAGAAGCCATCCCGGCAAGCGGCCCCGGAAAGTCGGCAAGCGTATCCTGATAAACGGGAAAACCGCTGGCCTGATACACCGAAATATTGCGATTAGCGCTGATCGCCACGGCGCTCACCTGCGGCTGTAAACGATCCGCCACATGTTTCCACAGCGGTTTCCCATGCAGCGTCATTAACCCCTTATCCTGCCCGCCCATTCGTGATGCTTTACCGCCCGCCAGCACGACGCCCGTTATATTCACTATATCGCCTCTTTTATTGTGGGTTTGACCCTGCTACCGTGTGTTAATCAAGAGTAAGGAGCACGACCATGAAATGTAAACGTCTGAATGAAGTTATTGAACTCCTCCAGCCAGCCTGGCAGAAAGAGCCGGAACTGAACCTGATGCAATTTTTGCAGAAACTGGCGAAGGAGTCAGGTTATGAGGGTGAACTGGCGGATTTAACGGATGATATTCTGATCTATCACCTGAAAATGCGCGACTCGGCGAAGGATGCGGTGATCCCCGGTATTCAGAAAGATTATGAAGAAGACTTCAAAACAGCTTTGTTACGCGCCCGTGGCGTGATTAAAGAGTAAAAGGTTGTAAGCACCACCACGGAAAGCGCTACGAAATGATATCCTGAACTATTCGTATAGTTAGTCGGATTGGCAGGATGAACGACAAGGCTTTCACTTTTCAGACATTGCACCCGGATACCATCATCGATGCGTTATTCGATCAAGGTATTCGGGTAGATTCTGGCCTTACCCCGTTAAACAGCTATGAAAACCGGGTTTATCAATTTCAGGATGAAGATCGCCGCCGTATGGTGGTGAAGTTCTATCGCCCCGAACGCTGGTCGGCTGACCAAATTCTGGAAGAACATCTCTTCGCCCAGGAACTTCTTAATGATGAAGTGCCTGTTGCCGCCCCCATCGCTTTCAACAACAAAACGCTGCTGACCCATCAGGGGTTTTACTTCGCCGTATTCCCAAGCCTGGGAGGCCGCCAGTTTGAATCTGATAATCTGGACCAAATGGAGTGGGTTGGGCGGTATCTGGGCCGTTTGCACCAAACCGGCCGTAAGTCGCGCTTTGTAGCCCGTCCGGAAATTGGCGTGAAAGAGTATCTTATTGAGCCGCGCGCCGTTTTTGAACATTCCGCTCTGGTTCCCGCCGCGTTGAAAGAACGTTTTCTTAAAGCGACCGATGACCTCATTGACGCCGTAATGGCGCAGTGGCATGGCCGCTTTAACACACTGCGCCTGCACGGTGATTGCCATGCCGGTAATATTCTCTGGCGTGACGGGCCACTGTTTGTTGATTTGGATGATGCGCGCACTGGCCCGGCCGTACAGGATCTGTGGATGTTGCTGAATGGCGATCGTGCCGAGCAGCGGATGCAGATGGAGATGATTGTTGAAGCCTATGAGGAGTTCAGCAATTTTAATCTGGATGAGCTGGCTCTCATTGAGCCTTTACGCGCGATGCGATTGGTTTATTATCTTGCGTGGATTATCAGGCGCTGGGATGACCCTGCGTTTCCTCAGAATTTCCCCTGGCTTACCGGGGAAGATTTCTGGCTGCGGCAGATTTCGATATTTATTGAGCAGGTGAAGGTTCTTCAGGAACCCCCTCTTCAGTTAACGCCAATGTATTAATTTGACATATTCAGGAGAGAATTCGTTATGAAAAAAATTTGGCTTGCGCTGGCAGGTATGATTCTGGCATTCAGCGCTTCCGCTGCTCAGATCACCGACGGCAAACAATACACTACCCTCGATAAACCGGTTGCCGGCGAGCCGCAGGTGCTGGAGTTCTTCTCGTTCTACTGCCCGCACTGCTATCAGTTTGAAGAAGTGCTGCATGTTTCCGATACTGTGAAACAGAAACTGCCGGAAGGCACCAAAATGACCAAATACCACGTTGAGTTCCTGGGCCCATTGGGCAAAGACCTGACTCAGGCGTGGGCAGTTGCAATGGCACTGGGCGTGGAAGATAAAATCACTGCGCCGATGTTTGAAGCCATTCAGAAAACACAGACCGTCCAGAACGTTGCCGATATCCGTAAGGTCTTCGTCGATGCGGGCGTGAAAGGTGAAGAATACGATGCCGCATGGAACAGCTTTGTGGTGAAATCTCTGGTAGCACAGCAGGAAAAAGCGGCCGCTGATCTGCAACTGCAAGGTGTTCCGGCGATGTTTGTTAACGGCAAATATCAGCTGAATCCGCAGGGTATGGATGCCAGCAATATGGAAATCTTTGTTCAGCAGTATGCTGATACCGTAAAACAACTTATTGAGAAAAAATAAGTTTAATTAATAATATATAAGGCTCGCAAATTATTGCGGGCCTTTTTTACACCCCTAAAATAAATACATTCTGATAATTCGCTTTTAAGTCTAACAAATATACAGGCCCCGGATATTCTTTTATATAATGCCTGTACATATTTATTAGGGATGATTGTCATGAAAAAGAGTGTCGTAGCGGCGGGCGTAGTGGTTGCTTTGGGTGTGTGTTGGATGGGTAGCGCATGGTATACCGGTAAACAGATCGAACCGAAAGTTGCTGATTTTGTTTCTGCGTTTAATCAGGCCAGTAAAGTGAAATCGCCACAAATGGGGATGACATTAAGCTACAAGGATTTTTCCAGCGGCATGCTGAGTTCTCATTTCCAGGTGGTGCTGACGTTTGAACATGGCGCAGAAGCCAGCGGTATCAAAGCCGGGCAAAACGTTGCGTTTAATGTTGATGTAGACCATGGTCCTTTCCCGCTTTCCTCGCTGGCAAAAGGACGTTTCGGGCCTGCCATGGCGGCGATGAACGTGTCGCTGGTTAACGGTGAAATCACCAAACCGCTTTTTGATGCGGCAAAAGGGCGCTCGCCAATCGATGCAAATATTCGTGCAAGTTATGATAAATCCATTGCGACCCAGCTTGTAGTGGCACCTGCTTCCTATGCAGATACTAAAACAACATTTGCTTTTGACGGTGGCGAATTTAATTTATCTGGTGATAAATTATCGCTTGCTGATGTGCAGATTGATGGACAATTAAAGAACATCGTTATTAGCCAGGATAGCAATGACGTCAAAGTTTATTCAGACTCAATGACGATGACATCTACCGGCCATACGGCTGATGATAATATCCCGGTTGGGAGCGTGAATATTGCGTTAAATAATATTCATGTAAATGCAAAGGGTAAAGATATCGTACAGATTAACGCCATGACAGCAACAACGGCTATGGCATTATCCAGTGATAAAAAACACATTAACTACACCCAGGAATATGGCATCAAAGATTTGACGCGTGAAAAACAGAATCTGGGAAGCGGTAAAATTGCGCTGCTCTTAGATAATCTCGATCCTGCCGCGATTCGCCAGTTGTTCACGGATTATAATATGGAACTCAGTAAGGCTATGGTGGCGAATCCTGCGCTGAGTGAAGATGAAGACGCGATGAGTGAGCTCAGTCTGAAGCTGCTCCAGAAGTACATTGCCAACATTCAGAAAAGCGAGCCAGTCATCAAATTACCGATTAGCTGGAAAAATGAGAAAGGCGAAATGACCGCTAATCTTAATATCGCCATTGCCGACCCGGCCAAAGCCACCTTCACACCGGGTACGTTAACCGAATCCGTTGACCAGAATGTCAAAACCATTACGGCTAACGTCATGCTGCCTCTGGATGTTTTCACCTACACCGCTAAGCAAATAAAGCTGGCGGAGGGTAAGGATGACGCTGCCGCACAAAAACAGGCTGAGAAAGATGTTAAAAATGCCACTACAATTGGCAAGATGATGGATCTTATCAGCGTAGACGACAAAGCGGCGAAGCTTGATTTTGAATATCAGCAGGGCAACGTTGTCTTTAATGGCAAAGAGATGACAGCGGAAGAGTTTATGGCGCGGGGCGGTCGTTTCCTGCAATAAGCGGATTACCTCGCCTCCTGTCATTCTGGAGGCGAGGCTAGATATTATTTCTTCTGCGGGTGCGGCGTAATGAGTGACGTCAGCAGCGTATCTTTTTCTTCCCACAGGGTATTCAGCCACTGCTGGAAACGGCGCTTAAAGTTCTTATCTGAGACGTAATCACCGTGTAACTCCTCGGCCACCGGCAGCAGATTCACGCGTACCACTATGCGCGTCAGTTTTCCGCTCAGCATGTCAAAGAACGGGCTATCGTTGTTTTCCGGGTAACACAGCGTCACATCGAGCAACTTATCGAACTGCGCACCCAGCACGCCCAGCGCCATCGCAATACCGGCAGCTTTTGGCGGCAGCAGATTTTTATACGGCGAGCGGGTCTGGCGGCGCTTCTCTTCGGTAAAGCGTGAGCCTTCGACAAAATTCACGATAGTGGTGGGATGCGTGCGAAATTTCTCGCAGGAGCGGCGCGTGGTTTCAACATCTTTTCCGCGACGCTCCGGATGGCGGATGAGATAGCTGTGCGAGTAGCGGCGCATGAATGGCATATCCAGCGCCCAGCAGGCCAGACCGATAAACGGAACCCAGGCCAGTTGCTGTTTCAGGAAATACTTATTCATCGGAATATGCTTACGGAAAATCACGCACAGCACCACGATGTCGGCCCAGCTGTGGTGATTACAGATAAGCAGATACCAGTTCTTTTTGTTCAGCTTTTCCAGGCCCTCAATTTCCCACTTCAGATGCGGGTTGAGATGCAGCAGCGCCGCCAGGCCTTCACACCAGCAGTACATCATAAAATTGCAAAAAACGGAGACGGAACGCCAGATTGCCGGGATGGGCAAAATAAGCTTAACAAGCCCGGCGATGATGATCGGCACGGAACACAATATGGTCAGTAAAATAGTAAGCGCGATACTTATGGGAAGCGTTATCGCCGCGAGCAATCTCGACATAATTAGTTTATTCAGATAGTTAGTCATTTAACGCGCGCAGGCAAAACGCACAAGGGGCTGATTTTATCAGAAAACACACCTAATGACGGGTCTTACCAGAACAGAAAAATAACCTCTGCTTATATCCACACAGGATAAATTGTCACCACATCTTGTTTTGTGTTGGCGATCATTGCATAACTATATGAAAAATAGAATCTATTTATGGATTGCATAGACATAAATGATCACATGTTATTAGCATAATAAAACTATGCACAAAGTTATCCACAGATTTGATTTGCGAGTGATCCAGAAGATCTGCAAATCTTTTCGCGTAAATGGGGCGAAAAACTCATGTTTTCATGCTGTCTGTGGCATCCTTTAACCATAATCTGATAAACAGGCACGGAAATTATGGTTCAGATCCCCGAAAATCCCCTTATCCTCGTTGATGGCTCCTCGTATCTTTACAGGGCGTATCATGCTTTCCCACCGCTGACCAATGGCGCAGGCGAACCGACCGGCGCGATGTATGGCGTGCTGAATATGCTGCGCAGCCTGTTGCTGCAATATCAGCCGACGCACGCGGTCGTGGTGTTTGATGCGAAGGGTAAAACCTTCCGTGACGAACTGTTTGAGGATTACAAATCTCACCGCCCACCGATGCCTGACGATCTGCGTGCGCAGATCGAGCCGCTGCACGCGATGGTAAAAGCCATGGGGCTTCCGTTGATGGCGGTATCGGGCGTCGAAGCGGATGATGTGATCGGCACGCTGGCGCGCGAAGCGGAAGCGGCGGGTCGCCCGGTGTTGATCAGCACCGGTGATAAAGATATGGCGCAGCTGGTTACGCCGGGTATCACCCTGATTAACACCATGACCAACACCATTCTTGGCCCGGATGAGGTGGTGACCAAGTACGGCGTGCCGCCGGAACTCATCATCGACTTCCTCGCGCTGATGGGCGACTCCTCGGATAACATTCCTGGCGTGCCGGGCGTGGGCGAAAAAACCGCGCAGGCGCTGCTTCAGGGCCTGGGGGGGCTGGATACCCTCTATGCTGAGTCGGATAAAATTGCCGGGCTGAGCTTCCGTGGTGCGAAAACCATGGCCGCTAAGCTTGAGCAGAACAAAGAGGTGGCGTATCTCTCCTATAAACTCGCGACCATCAAAACTGACGTAGAACTGGAACTGACCTGCGAACAGCTGGAAGTGAAACCGCCAGCCGCAGAAGAATTACTGGGTCTGTTTAAAAAGTACGAATTTAAACGCTGGATCACTGATGTCGAATCCGGCAAATGGTTGCAGGCGAAGGGCGCGAAGCCGACAAAATCCGCCGCCAAACCTGCGGAAACCATCGTGGTGGAAGAGGAAGTCGAAACCACCGCCACCCTGAGCGCCGATAACTACGTCACGATCCTGGACGAGGCGACCCTGCTTGACTGGATTGAGAAGCTGAAAAAAGCACCGTTGTTTGCTTTCGATACGGAAACGGACAGCCTCGATAATGTCTCTGCCAATATGGTTGGCCTGTCGTTCGCAACCGAACCGGGCGTTGCCGCATATGTGCCAGTGGCGCACGATTATCTTGACGCGCCAGAACAGATTTCCCGCGAACGCGCGCTGGAACTGCTCAAGCCACTGCTGGAAGATGAAAAATGCCTGAAAGTCGGGCAGAACCTGAAATATGACCGCGGGATCCTCGCTAACTACGGTATTGAACTGCGCGGGATTGCCTATGACACCATGCTGGAATCCTACACGCTGGATAGCGTTGCGGGCCGTCACGACATGGACAGCCTTTCTGACCGCTGGTTGAAGCATAAAACCATCACCTTTGAAGAGATCGCCGGCAAAGGTAAGAAGCAACTGACCTTCAACCAGATCGCACTGGAAGAAGCGGGCCGCTATGCGGCGGAAGATGCCGACGTCACGCTGCAACTGCATCTGAAAATGTGGCCAAAGCTGCAAAAGGAGAAGGGGCCGCTGAGCGTCTTCGAAAATATCGAGATGCCGCTGGTGCCGGTGCTGTCGCGCGTGGAACGCAATGGCGTGAAGATCGACCCGGCAGTGCTGCATGCGCATTCGCAGGAGATTGCGAAACGGCTGGTGGAGCTGGAGCAGAAAGCCTTTGAGGTCGCTGGTGAAGAGTTTAACCTCTCCTCGCCAAAGCAGCTGCAAACCATTCTGTTTGAAAAACAGGGCATTAAACCGCTGAAGAAAACGCCGGGCGGCGCACCGTCTACGTCGGAAGAAGTGCTGGAAGAGCTGGCGCTGGATTATCCACTGCCAAAAGTCATTCTTGAGTATCGTGGCCTGGCGAAGCTGAAATCCACCTATACCGACAAGCTACCGTTGATGATTAACCCGAAAACCGGGCGCGTGCACACTTCTTATCATCAGGCTGTCACCGCAACCGGGCGTCTCTCCTCGACGGATCCGAACCTGCAAAACATTCCGGTACGTAATGATGAAGGGCGTCGTATTCGCCAGGCGTTTATTGCGCCGAAAGATTACGTGATTGTCTCTGCGGACTACTCACAAATCGAGCTGCGTATTATGGCGCACCTGTCGCGTGATAAGGGCCTGCTGACCGCGTTTGCGGAAGGGAAAGATATCCACCGCGCGACGGCGGCGGAAGTTTTTGGCTTGCCATTAGAGAGTGTAAGCAGCGAACAGCGCCGCAGCGCGAAGGCGATTAACTTCGGTTTGATCTACGGCATGAGCGCTTTTGGCCTCTCTCGCCAGCTCAACATTCCGCGTAAAGAGTCGCAGAAGTATATGGATCTCTACTTCGAGCGTTACCCTGGCGTACTGGAGTATATGGAGCGTACCCGCGCACAGGCGAAAGATCAGGGCTACGTTGAAACGCTGGATGGCCGTCGTCTTTACCTTCCGGACATCAAATCCAGCAACGGCGCGCGTCGTGCCGGGGCTGAACGAGCCGCGATCAACGCCCCAATGCAGGGCACTGCCGCCGATATCATCAAGCGAGCGATGATTGCTGTGGATGCCTGGCTTGAGAGCGAAAAACCGCGCGTGCGCATGATCATGCAGGTGCACGATGAACTGGTGTTCGAAGTGCATAAAGATGATGTGTATGCCGTGTCGAAAAAAATCCATGAACTGATGGAAAACAGCACCCAACTGGATGTGCCATTGCTGGTGGAAGTGGGCAGCGGCGAAAACTGGGATCAGGCGCACTAAGCTTTCCGCGACCAAGCGCTTTTTTGGTAAGTAAGCAACATAACTTATAGCGTTTTGTGATGAACATTAGAATTCGCTATGTAATGAGTGAAAAAAAACTACAAAAAGTGCTTTCTGTGACCAAAAAAAAAGAGTAGAGTTAGTCGCGTAGGGTACAGAGGTAAGATGTTCTATCTTTCAGACCTTTTACTTCACGTAATCGGATTTGGCTGAATATTTTAGCCGCCCCGGTCAGTAATGACCGGGGCGTTTTTTATTGGGCGAAAGAAAAGCCGCCGGATGGCAGCTTTACGTGAAATCCGGGTCGGGCAAGCGTGCCCGACGACAGAATGATTACTCTTCGGCTTCTTCAGCCGCCACTTCCGGCGGGATCTCACTAAACCAGGTGTCCAGCTTCTGACGCAGCTTATCCACACCCTGCTTTTTCAGCGATGAAAACGCTTCAACCTGCACGTCACCGTTAAAGGCGAGCACGGCTTCGCGTACCATATTAACCTGCGCTTTACGCGCACCGCTGGCGAGCTTATCGGCTTTGGTCAGCAATACCAGCACTTCAATTTCACTGTCTACGGCCCACTGAATCATCTGTTGATCGAGATCTTTCAGCGGATGGCGGATGTCCATCAGGATAACAATCCCTTTCAGACACAGGCGTTTTTCCAGGTATTCACCCAGCGCACGCTGCCATTTGATTTTCATCTCTTCCGGCACTTCAGCGTAACCGTAGCCCGGTAAGTCGACCAGACGTTTACCGTCAGCCACTTCAAACAGGTTAATCAACTGCGTACGGCCCGGCGTCTTTGACGTACGGGCCAGACTTTTTTGGTTGGTCAGCGTATTCAGCGCGCTGGACTTTCCGGCGTTGGAGCGGCCCGCAAATGCCACTTCAATTCCGGTATCGGAAGGTAAATGGCGGATATCTGGCGCGCTGGTCACAAAGTGCGTCAGTTGGTAATTCCAGTTAGTCAAAACGGTCGTCTCCGTTAAATCAGGCAATGCTGGCGATTATACCCGATCGGTAAAAAAAGGCTGATTTTCCTCAGCGAGTCTACAGGATGTAAGCAAAACCCCTACAGTTTGTGAGATATTGCCCATAAACCCTATGCGAAATTTCAGAGAAGTTTGAGAAGGAAAAATCGGTAAAAATAGATAAATCATAGAGTTAATGTTGGGGAAAACTCTGATTTTATATTTATGTGCCGTTTCGCTGCTTGTTAGTTTAGCTCAACAAGGTAAAGTATCACTCATTGGCGAGGACGCCGGAAGGATTTCTAACTCAGGATGAGGGTCAGGAGCGCCAGGAGGCGAAGACTTAGGATTGTCAGGATGACAAACGTCCGGAGACGTAGAGAAAGGAAATGGAATCGTACAGGGATCGTTCCAGGCTGAAGGAAAGACAGGGTGTGTCGGTAGCTAACATGGAATGTAGCGCCCGTTAAGGGTGGAGAGTCAGGAAAAAGGCGACAGATTACTCTGTCGCCTTTTTTCTTTGTTGGTATTCTGCTAGATTCCGCCTCAATTCTATACTGAATAAAACGGCCATAAGACGACACCATGAAAAAACCAACATCTGCACCGCGTGCCAAAACACGCCGCAAAACCCGCGAAGAACTGGACCAGGAAGCGCGCGATCGTAAGCGCCAGAAGAAACATCGTGGCCATACGCCGGGCAGCCGTGCAAGTAGCAGCGGTGAATCTGGACGCGCGGGCCAAAAAGGTCAGGAAAAAGATCCCCGTATTGGCAGTAAAAAACCTGTTCAGCTGGGCGCTACCGCTGTGCAGACAACCCCTCGTCAGCAAAAACCAAAAAGCGAGAAACCTATGCTTTCACCGCAGGCTGAGCTGGAGCAGTTAGAAACGGATGAGCGTTTGGATGCGCTGCTGGAACGCCTGGAAGAAGGCGGAAAACTGAATGCTGAAGAGCAAAGCTGGGTCGATGCCAAACTGGATCGTATCGACGAGCTGATGCAGCAGCTTGGCCTCTCCTACGACGATGACGAAGAAGAAGAGGAAGAAGAGGGCAAGGAAGACATGATGCGTCTGCTTAAGGGCGGAAACTAACGTTTGCACGCAGTTGGTTTCCCGGTCCTGCTTATAACCCTTCTGGTTATATGTTATCTGGTGTGGTTATTCGTTAAACTACAACGGTTGTCGCGGCGTCAAAAACGGCTGCGCAACCGGTTAATGGCTCAACAAGGAGCCAGGCCGGCACGCCGTCGTCGTTAGCGACGTCACTGGAAGGAGTAAGCATGTCTGTGCAGTTAATCGACTGGGATCTGGCCCTGATCCAGAAATATAACTATTCCGGGCCACGTTACACTTCGTATCCCACCGCGCTGGAATTTTCCGACGCGTTTGGCGAGAGCGAGTTTCTGAATGCGGTTGCGCGTTATCCCGAGCGGCCGCTGTCGCTGTACGTGCATATCCCGTTCTGCCATAAGCTCTGCTATTTCTGCGGCTGCAATAAAATTGTCACTCGCCAGCAGCATAAAGCCGATCAGTATCTCGACGCGCTGGAGCAGGAAATTCGCCACCGCGCACCGTTGTTCACCCAACGCAATGTCACCCAGCTGCACTGGGGCGGCGGCACGCCAACCTATCTGAATAAAGCGCAAATTACTCGCCTGATGACGCTGCTGCGCGAGAACTTCCACTTTACCGCCGACGCCGAGATCTCGATTGAAGTTGACCCGCGCGAAATCGAACTGGACGTGATCGACCATCTGCGCGCCGAAGGATTTAACCGCCTGAGCATGGGCGTGCAGGACTTCAACAAAGAAGTTCAGCGTCTGGTAAATCGCGAACAGGATGAAGAATTTATCTTCGCGTTGCTGAATCACGCACGCGAGATCGGCTTCACCTCCACCAACATTGACCTGATCTACGGCCTGCCAAAACAGACGCCGGAAAGCTTTGCCTTTACGCTTAAACGTGTAGGTGAGCTCAACCCGGATCGCCTGAGCGTCTTTAACTATGCGCACCTGCCGACGCTGTTTGCCGCGCAGCGCAAAATTAAAGATGCCGATTTACCTTCCGCCCAGCAGAAGCTGGATATTCTTCAGGAAACCATCTCGTCGCTCACTGATGCCGGTTACCAGTTTATCGGTATGGACCACTTCGCCCGTCCGGATAACGAGCTGGCCGTTGCTCAGCGTGAAGGCGTGCTGCATCGTAACTTCCAGGGCTACACCACGCAGGGCGATACCGACCTGCTCGGCATGGGCGTCTCGGCGATCAGCATGATTGGCGACTGCTACGCGCAGAACCAGAAAGAGCTGAAACTCTATTATCAGCAGGTTGATGAACGCGGCGATGCGCTGTGGCGCGGGATTGCCCTAACCCGCGATGACTGCATTCGTCGTGACGTGATTAAGGCGCTGATTTGTAATTTCCGCCTGGATTACGCCGCCGTTGAGCAGCAGTGGGATCTGAATTTTGCCGACTATTTTGCGGAAGATTTAAAACTGCTGGCGCCGCTGGCGAAAGATGGGCTGGTGGATGTGGATGAAAAAGGAATCCAGGTGACGCCAAAAGGTCGTCTGTTGATTCGTAATATCTGTATGTGCTTCGATGCCTATTTGCGCCAGAAAGCGCGGATGCAGCAGTTCTCTCGTGTGATTTAAGTTATTGCCCGGTGGCGCATACCGGGCCTACAACGCCTCGTTGTTTGTAGGCCGGATAAGCGAAGCGCCATCCGGCGCAACGCTGTGCTACTCCATCCCCAGCTCTTTCAGCTTGCGCGTCAGGGTATTACGCCCCCAACCCAGCAAACGTGCGGCTTCCTGTTTATGCCCCTGAGTATGACGCAGCGCGGTTGTCAGCAGCGTACGCTCCATTTCCGGCTGCGCTTCCGATAACAGGTTTTGATGACCGGAACGCAGGGCACGATCGGCCCATTGCGCCAGCAGCGTCGCCCAGTTATCAGGCTGGGTTTGGGTCGTACCATCCGGAACAGTGGTTTCAAACAGTTCGCTCGGCAAATCTTGGATCAATACTTCCTGGCCTGCGGCCATCACTGTCAGCCAGCGACAGGTGTTTTCCAGCTGGCGCACGTTGCCAGGCCACGCCAGACGCGTTAACGCGGCTTCGGTTTCAGGGTGCAACAGTTTAACCTCCACACCCAGTTCGCGAGCGGCGACTTGCAGGAAGTGGCGCGCCAGGCGCGGAATATCCTCCCGACGCTCGCGCAGCGGCGGCAGATGCACGCGAATGACGTTCAGGCGGTGGAATAAATCCTCACGAAATTTCCCCTCCTGCACGCGCAGCTCCAGGTTCTGGTGGGTCGCTGCGATGATACGCACATCCACTTTCACCGGCGCATAGCCACCGACGCGGTAAAACTGCCCGTCGGCCAGTACGCGCAGCAAACGGGTCTGTACATCGTTGGGCATGTCGCCAATTTCATCGAGAAACAGCGTGCCGCCGTCTGCCTGCTCAAAACGCCCCTGACGCACGGTATTAGCACCGGTGAACGCGCCTTTCTCGTGACCAAAAAGCTCGGATTCAATCAAATCTTTCGGTATCGCCGCCATGTTCAGGGCGATAAACGGCGCTTTCGCGCGTGGGCTGTGGCGATGCAGCGCATGCGCGACGAGCTCTTTACCGGTACCGGATTCACCGTTAATCAGCACGCTTATTGATGACCGGGAGAGTCGCCCGATAATGCGAAAGACGTCCTGCATCGCTGGCGCTTCACCGATAATATCGGCGGTAGGCCCGAACGCGGGCACATCGCGCGGCTGCTGCTGTTCCTGATAGTGGCTGATGGCACGTTCAACCAGCGCCACCGCCTCATCGATATCGAACGGTTTGGGCAGGTAATCGAATGCGCCTTGTTGATAAGCGCTGACCGCCGCATCCAGATCCGAATGGGCCGTCATTATGATGACCGGAAGCATCGGGTGACGCTGTTTAATCTGTTTGAGCAGCGCAAGGCCGTCCATGCCCGGCATACGAATATCCGACAGCAGCACGTCCGGCGTTTTGGTGGTGAGCGCGTCCAGCACCTCGTTGCCGCTTTCAAATGTAGTACAGCTTAAGCCCGCCCCGGTGAGTGCGCGTTCAAGCACCCAACGGATGGAGCTATCGTCATCTACGACCCAGACTATCCCTCGTTGCATAAACACACCTTATTTTCGAATTGGCAGGTAAACCGAGAACTCGGTATGGCCTGGCCAACTGGTAAATTCAATTTTTCCGGAATGCTGATCGATCAGGCTACGGGCGATGGATAAACCCAGCCCGGTGCCGCCTTCGCGGCCACTTACCATCGGATAGAACAGCGTGTCCTGTAAATGGGACGGAATGCCCGGCCCGTTATCTTCAACGTCAATGCGTGCCGCCAGGCGATAGCGCTCACCGTGTAGCGTCAGCTGGAACGCGGTGCGGGTACGCAGAATGATTTCGCCGCCTTCTGGCCCTAACGCCTGCAATGCATTGCGTACAATATTCAGCAAAACTTGCTCAATCTGGTCGGGATCGTGCGGTAACTCCGGCAAACTCGGATCGTAATCACGCACCAGCCGCACGTTATCCGGCAGCTCCATCGACACCAGCGAAAAGACGCGTTCGGCCACTTTGTGGATGCTTTCGGTCACGTGCATGCCCGGCTGTTGCGGCCCCAGCAGTCGGTCGACCAGGTTGCGCAGGCGGTCGGCCTGCTCAATGATCATTTTGGTGTATTCAGTGAGCGACGGGTCAGGTAGCGCTCTGCTTAACAGCTGTGCTGCGCCGCGTAAGCCGCCGAGCGGGTTTTTAATCTCATGGGCTAAGCCACGGACTAAATCGCGTGCTGCAATCTGCTGGGCGTGCTGTAGCTGCTCCTGGCTCAAACGACGTTGGTTATCCATCGGGGCCATCTCCAGCAAAATAAAGCCGTCAGGTAGCCGCTGAGCCGTCAGAGAGAGGATATGCGAGCGTCCGTCGATCACCAGCGTTACTTCGTTATCCGTGAAGCCCTGGCCCGTTTGCAGGCTCTCCTGCATCAAACCGATATTCAGCGAGAAATAGCTCAGCAGTTCCGGTAACGGCGTACCGAACAGTTTTCGCGAGCTTTGCGCCAGCAGCTGCTGCGCCGCCGGATTGGCGTAATGCACCGCCAGGTCGTCATCGACCAGCAGAATGCTATTAATTAAAGAATTGAGGATCTGCCCAGCATCGGGCAGCGCGCCGGTTGCCATTTAGCAGTCTCCTTAGATTGCACTGTTTTAGTGCATTATAGCTGGATGGACGGGAAAAAGGCGCTAACTACGCGTTTTTGTGGAGAAAAAAGCCCATCCAGAGATGGGCTAAAAGTTCCACGGCAACAACTTACTCAGCTTGTTCTTGCCGCCAGGCGGCGACAAGAAGTGGGCGGAGAATGACTAACTTAAATTAAACGCTGTAGTACAGCTCGAACTCTACCGGGTGCGGAGTCATGCGCACACGGTCATCTTCTTCTCGGCGCAGCGCGATGTAAGCATCGATGGATTCGTCAGTGAACACACCACCGGCTTTCAGGAACTCGCGGTCCAGATCCAGCTCTTTCAGTGCTTCTTCCAGAGAACCAGCAACCTGTGGGATCTCTTTCGCTTCTTCCGGCGGCAGGTCATACAGGTTTTTGTCCATCGCTTCGCCCGGATGGATTTTGTTCTTGATACCGTCAAGGCCAGCCATCAGCAGTGCTGCGAAGCACAGGTACGGGTTAGCTGCCGGGTCCGGGAAGCGCACTTCGATACGACGCGCTTTCGGGCTGGTAACAACCGGAATACGGATGGAAGCAGAACGGTTACGGGCAGAGTAAGCCAGCATAACCGGTGCTTCGTAACCCGGGACCAGACGTTTGTAGGAGTTGGTGGTCGGGTTCGCCAGGGCGTTGATCGCTTTCGCGTGTTTGATAACACCACCGATGTAGTGCAGCGCCTGCTCAGACAGACCCGCGTATTTGTCGCCAGAGAACAGGTTTACGCCGTTCTTGGAGAGAGACATGTGGCAGTGCATACCGGAACCGTTATCGCCGAACATCGGTTTTGGCATGAAGGTCGCGGTTTTACCGAAACGGTGCGCAACGTTGTGAACGACATATTTGTAGATCTGAATTTCGTCCGCTTTTTTGGTCATGGTGTTGAAGCGGGTCGCGATTTCGTTCTGACCTGCCGTTGCCACTTCGTGGTGGTGAGCTTCAACAACCAGGCCCATTTCTTCCATGATCATACACATGGTAGAACGGATATCCTGGGAGGAATCGACCGGCGGAACCGGGAAGTAACCGCCTTTCACGCCCGGACGGTGACCTTTGTTACCACCTTCATATTTGGTGGAAGAGTTCCACGCGCCTTCGATATCGTCGATAGCCACGTGAGAACCGGAAATGGATGCGCCGAAGCGGATGTCGTCAAACAGGAAGAATTCTGGTTCTGGCCCGAACAGTACGGTGTCGGCAATGCCAGTGGAGCGCAGGTATTCTTCAGCGCGTTTCGCGATGGAGCGCGGGTCACGGTCATAGCCCTGCAGGGTACCTGGTTCCAGGATATCGCAGCGGATGATCAGTGTTGGTTCTTCGTAGAACGGGTCAATGAGTGCGGTAGATGCGTCCGGCATCAGAACCATGTCAGATTCGTTAATGCCTTTCCAGCCGCCGATAGAGGAGCCGTCAAACATTTTGCCTTCTTCAAAGAATTCGGCATTAACCTGATGGGAAGGGATAGTGACGTGCTGTTCTTTACCTTTGGTATCGGTGAAGCGCAGATCGACAAACTTCACTTCGTGCTCATTCAGCATCGTCAAAACGTGTTCAGCGGACATACTTTACATCTCCCGGATTTGTCATTGTCGTCGTGGTAACGAGGTCTTCAAACACTTCTTAAAAGTGGCGTTGTTGCCCTGAAATTTATAAAGCGAAATCTGTGCCAACTTTTAAATTACCCCCAAAAGGCGCTATCATGCGCATCATAGTGCAAAAGGGCTGCACCACGATGGTGTCATTGCACCAGTATAGTGCTTATATGTGAACATAGAGCACCATATTGGTGCAATTTGCGTTAAGGTGCCCTTTTTTCGCTCCGTGAAAGCGATCACAAAGGAACTCTGCAATACTTGTTTGCGGAGGATGTTTGTGATCCTGTTTTGTACTGCGATTAATCCGTGTACAATAACGCGCTATTTCTAATGCCCGAGGCAAAGTTGTGATCGAAAATTTGCGTAACATCGCCATCATCGCGCACGTTGACCATGGTAAAACTACCCTGGTTGATAAGCTGCTGCAGCAATCCGGTACGTTTGATGCACGTGCCGAAACTCAAGAGCGTGTGATGGACTCCAACGATTTGGAGAAAGAGCGTGGGATTACCATCCTCGCGAAAAACACCGCTATCAAATGGAATGACTACCGTATCAACATCGTTGATACCCCAGGGCACGCCGACTTCGGTGGTGAAGTTGAACGTGTAATGTCCATGGTAGACTCCGTGCTGCTGGTCGTTGACGCATTTGACGGCCCGATGCCGCAGACGCGCTTCGTGACCAAGAAAGCCTTTGCCTATGGCCTGAAACCTATTGTTGTTATCAACAAAGTTGACCGCCCTGGCGCGCGTCCTGACTGGGTTGTTGACCAGGTCTTTGACCTGTTCGTTAACCTTGATGCGACCGACGAACAGCTGGACTTCCCGATCGTTTACGCATCTGCGCTGAACGGTATCGCGGGTCTGGATCACGAAGACATGGCTGAAGACATGACCCCGCTGTATCAGGCGATTGTTGACCATGTTCCTGCGCCGGACGTCGATCTCGACGGTCCTCTGCAGATGCAGATCTCCCAGCTGGACTACAACAGCTATGTGGGTGTTATCGGTATCGGCCGTATCAAACGCGGTAAAGTGAAACCGAACCAGCAAGTGACTATCATCGATAGCGAAGGCAAAACCCGTAACGGTAAAGTCGGTAAAGTGCTGGGCCATCTGGGTCTGGAACGTATCGAAACCGACGTGGCTGAAGCTGGCGACATCATCGCTATTACCGGTCTGGGTGAGCTGAACATCTCTGACACCATTTGCGACACGCAAAATGTGGAAGCGCTGCCAGCCCTGTCCGTTGATGAACCGACCGTTTCTATGTTCTTCTGCGTAAACACCTCTCCGTTCTGCGGTAAAGAAGGTAAATACGTCACGTCTCGCCAGATCCTTGATCGTCTGAACAAAGAACTGGTCCACAACGTGGCGCTGCGCGTAGAAGAAACGCCGGATGCTGACGCATTCCGCGTGTCTGGTCGTGGTGAACTGCACCTGTCTGTTCTTATCGAAAACATGCGTCGTGAAGGTTTCGAAATGGCGGTTTCCCGTCCGAAAGTTATCTTCCGCGAAATCGATGGCCGTAAACAAGAGCCGTTCGAAAACGTCACGCTGGACGTTGAAGAACAACATCAGGGTTCTGTGATGCAGGCTCTGGGTGAGCGTAAAGGCGACCTGAAAAACATGAATCCAGATGGCAAAGGCCGCGTACGTCTCGACTACGTGATCCCAAGCCGTGGTCTGATCGGCTTCCGTTCAGAATTCATGACCATGACTTCCGGTACCGGTCTGCTGTACTCCACCTTCAGCCACTACGACGATATCCGTCCGGGTGATGTGGGTCAGCGCCAGAACGGTGTACTGATCTCTAACGGCCAGGGTAAAGCAGTTGCGTTCGCACTGTTCAGCCTGCAGGACCGCGGTAAGCTGTTCCTGGGCCACGGTGCTGAAGTTTATGAAGGCCAGATCATCGGTATTCACAGTCGTTCTAACGACCTGACTGTAAACTGCCTGACCGGTAAGAAACTGACCAACATGCGTGCGTCTGGTACAGACGAAGCAACGGTTCTGGTTCCGCCGGTTAAAATGACGCTGGAACAGGCTCTTGAGTTCATCGATGACGACGAACTGGTAGAAGTTACCCCAACTTCTGTCCGTATCCGTAAACGTCACCTGACCGAGAACGACCGTAAACGCGCGATGCGCGGTGCGAAAGAAGAGTAATCCTCCTCTTTAACGTATGAAAAACCTGCCAGCGATGGCAGGTTTTTTTTTGCCTTCACATCACGGCAAGCGCCTTTTTATCCCCCTTTTAAATGCAGGGTTACTGCTTAAGAGAGCTTTGTCACAATTATCCGCAAAGTTCTGCGGCGCTGTTTGCGTTCGTTTTCGCCGTGAGCGTAAGATGCATCATCTGGTTTAAACCAATAGGATTAAAACAAGCAATGACGGAAAATCAGTCCACCGTTGAGAATGCCAAAGAGAAGTTAGATCGGTGGTTAAAAGATGGCATTACCACGCCGGGCGGAAAGCTCCCTTCTGAAAGAGAGTTGTGCGAGCTGCTGGGCATCAAACGTATGACGCTGCGCCGGGCATTGTTGAACCTTGAGGCGGAATCAAAAATCTTCCGCAAAGACCGTAAAGGCTGGTTCGTCACGCAACCGCGTTTCAATTACAGCCCCGAGCTGTCGGCAAGCTTTCAACGCGCGGCCATTGAGCAGGGTAGAGAGCCCTCATGGGGATTTACGGAGAAAACCCGTATTACGGATCTGCCGGAAATGCTGCTGCCTCTGACGGCGGCGACGCCCTCTGAGACGCTTTATCGCGTAACAGGGTGGGGCGCGCTGGAAGGCCATAAAGTCTTCTATCACGAAACGTATATCAATCCTGAAGTGGCGCCAGGCTTTATCGATCAACTTGAAAACCACTCTTTTTCCTCGGTTTGGGAAAAATGCTATCAAAAAGAGACCATCGTAAAAAAATTAGTGTTTAAACCCGTCAGAATGCCGGGTGATATCAGTAAATATCTGGGTGGCTCTGCCGGCATGCCCGCTATTTTAATTGAAAAGCACCGGGCCGACCGGAATGGCAATATTGTACAAGTAGACATTGAATATTGGCGGTTTGAGGCGGTTGACCTCATCATTAATCTGTAGGTGTTTTATGCTCACAATAAATAACGCAACAAAAATTCTACAACGTGTCGATAATCTTCCTCTTTATCTGCATGCCTATGCGTATCATTTAAATATGCGTCTTGAACGTGTATTACCGGGTAACTTGCTGGATATTGCTTATGAGAATCAGCTACGTGGTGTAAAAATTCACGTACTGGATGGCGAGCGCTTCTCGCTGGAAAATATGAGTGATAGCGAACTGACTGCTTTTGGTGAGAAAGCCCGCCAGCTCAATCTGGATGTGCATATCGAAACCAGCGCTTCCGATAAAAAAGCGATCGATCTGGCTGCCGGCATTGCCTTAAAAACGGGCGCGTCATCGGTCCGTTTCTATCCGCGCTACGAAGGGCATTTGCAGCAAGTGATGTCGGTGATTGCCCGTGATATCGCGTACATTCGCGATACATATCAGGACAGCGGATTGACCTTCACTCTTGAACAGCATGAAGACCTGAAGAGCCACGAGCTGGCGACGCTTATTCAAGACAGCGGGATGGATTCTCTCTCCTTACTGTTTGATTTTGCAAACATGATTAACGCCAACGAACATCCTTTGGACGCGTTAAAAACCATGTCCCCGCATATCACCCAGGTGCATATTAAAGATGCGCTGATCGTCAATGAAGACGGCGGACTGGGCCATAAAGCCTGTATTTCCGGGCAGGGTGACATGCCATTCAAAGATCTGTTAACCAACCTTATCTGCCTGGGTGATGAAGAACCGCAGGTGATGGCTTACGGCCTGGAAGAAGAGGTGGATTACTATGCTCCGGCATTTCGTTTTGAACACGAAGGTGATAACCCGTGGATCCCCTATCGTCAAATGAGTGAAACGCCATTACCTGAACAAAGTGCGCTGGACGCTCGGTTGAGTAAAGAAAAGCAGGATGCGGTGAATCAGATAAATTATGTTCGGAGCGTGTTGCAACAAATAAAACAAGAGGCGACGCATCTTCTAAACCACTAATAAGCTTTAAATTTATTAGCAGTTAATAAAAACCATCTTATAAGGATGGCCGGTATCCTATTGCCTTTTAAGACAGCGATTTAAAAAATCGCATAGGGGATGTTATGCTCACGAAAAAGAAATGGGCGTTATTTAGTCTGTTAACGCTCTGCGGCGGTACGATTTATAAATTACCTTCACTGAAAGATGCGTTTTATATTCCGATGCAGGAGTATTTCCATTTGACCAATGGTCAAATAGGTAATGCGATGTCGGTGAACTCATTTGTTACGACCATCGGCTTTTTCCTCTCAATCTATTTTGCCGACAAACTGCCGCGTAAATACACCATGTCTTTTTCGCTCATCGCGACGGGTTTACTGGGCGTTTATTTGACGACCATGCCGGGATACTGGGGCATCCTTTTTGTCTGGGCGCTGTTTGGTGTCACCTGCGACATGATGAACTGGCCGGTACTGCTGAAATCGGTAAGCCGGCTGGGTAACAGTGAACAGCAGGGCCGTCTGTTTGGTTTCTTTGAAACGGGGCGCGGCATCGTCGATACCGTTGTCGCATTCTCCGCACTGGCCGTCTTCGCCTGGTTCGGCAGTGGCTTATTGGGCTTCAAGGCGGGTATCTGGTTCTATTCCATCATCGTGATTGCCGTCGGCGTTATCATCTTCTTCGTGCTGAATGACAAAGAAGAGGCGCCGTCGGTTGAGGTGACAAAGGACGAAGACGCCAGCAAAAACACCAGCATGACGTCGGTTTTGAAAGACAAAACCATCTGGCTCATTGCCTTCAACGTCTTCTTTGTGTACGCGGTGTACTGCGGCCTGACGTTCTTCATTCCGTTCCTGAAAAACATCTACATGCTGCCCGTCGCGCTGGTGGGCGCGTATGGCATTATTAACCAGTACTGCCTGAAAATGATCGGCGGACCCGTTGGTGGCATGATTTCTGACAAAATCCTGAAATCACCCAGCAAATACCTGTGCTACACCTTTGTGATCAGCACCGTGGCACTGATTCTGCTGATTATGCTGCCGCATGAAAGTATGCCGGTTTACCTCGGCATGATGTGCACATTGGGCTTTGGCGCGATCGTCTTCACCCAGCGTGCCGTCTTCTTTGCGCCGATTGGCGAAGCGAAAATCGCCGAAAACCAGACCGGTGCCGCGATGGCGCTCGGCAGCTTCATCGGCTACGCCCCGGCGATGTTCTGCTTTAGCCTCTACGGCTACATTCTGGATTTAAACCCGGGGATCGTCGGCTACAAGATCGTGTTTGGCATCATGGCCTGCTTCGCCTTTTGCGGCGCGGTGGTCTCGGTGATGCTGGTTAAGCGCATTAGCCAGCGTAAGAAAGAGATGCTGGCGGCGGAGGCTTGATAAATGAACGGATGCAGCGTTTACGCTGCATCCGGCAGTTGCACATCAGAAGAAATACTTAGCCCCGATACGAATCTGGTTTTGTTCGCGATGATAGGGTTCAACATTACGATCTAACCAACGTAATTCTATATAGGGCAGCCAGTGTTCATTAATGCGGTAGCGAAATGTATTGGTGATTTCCCAGTGGTGATCTTTGCCGTTGCTACTATTAAAGTCGTTTACTCTCATAAAATAATGTGGTTCAAAGGTATAGGAAAACTTATCGGTAATAATAAAATTCCAGTAATTTCCTATTTCGTAAGTGTCATTATTATCAAGTTCACCGTTTAAGTCCGTCGAGCTGTAGTTATTATGATTGTAACGGTTTCTGACGGTGAGGTTGAACCATGGTGTAAATTTATAATTGACGTCAAGATACACCGATCCGCCAGAACCAATACTCTTATCATTAATTAAACCACCAGGTTGAATGGTTAATTTATCTGTTGGTTTAAACAACGGGTACCACCCTTCAATCTCATTGTAACCATGCTTCAGTTCATCATCTCGCTGTAGGTTATAGGTATTAGTGAGCATAATGCCAGCCCCCATATCGAAGTTATAACCTACACGTAGCATAATTTCCTGTTGATCGGAAGCCAGGTTATAGGCCTCACGGTTTTCGACATAGGCTCCGGCAAATGCGGAGGAGGATATAATAGAGGATACCAATATGAGTGAATTTAAGCTTTTCATAATAAATCCATTTTTTAAACGTGAAGAGGCCGCCATCTCTCAGGATGGAAATAGCGGCGGTTTTTATAAGTTTATTTGTGTTGGTTTTTCTTTCGTTGATTCACTTCCTCGATGATTAACGCAAAACGTTTTTCATTGAGCGTGTAAAAGAATCCCATCGTCAGAGCCGCAATGATCGCCAGCGCACAAGGCCAGATAAAAATGAGCTGACGCAAACCCTGTAATGTTGCATCGCTTTGCGCGATGTTGGGAACATAACCGATTTGCGTCAGCATAATGCCTGGCAAGAAGCCAGCAAGTGCGGCAGAAATTTTACGAAAGAAGGTATAACCGGTATAAACAGAACCTTCGGCACGAATACCGGTTTTCCATTCACCGTAATCAACGGTGTCAGGCACCAGTGCCCAGTTCAGGCTGTTTACAAAGGCCGTGCCAAAAAATGCGACACAAGAGAACATGACAAAAGTGAAAGAGTTACTGCCCCAGAAATAATTCAGGATATCACCCATGGCCCACAGCACCATGCCAGCTAAATAAACCTGTTTTTTACCAAAATATTTTACAGTTAGTGGCACCAGTAATACACCGATGAGGATACATCCCATGCTGAAGAATCCCATCCACGATAATAAGTGAATATCGTTCAACACATATTGCGTATAATATACCTGAATCGCCAGTTTGATATTAAATGCCGCCAAGGTACACAAGTTAGCAATACACAAAACCAGCAATGGTGGATTACGGAATATCGCGCAAAATGATTTGAAAATACTGGCCTTATGTCCGGTTGGTGTCGTGTCCACATAATGCTCTTTGACGCCTCTGTAACAAAGCATCATAAAGATAAAGCCGCCAATGGAGAACATCAGTGCCGCGCACGCATAACCGACGGTGGTGTCAGAACAAAGTGACTGCAACGGAATAAATGCCACGGTACAAATCAGTAGCCCTATGGTTGCACCACCCTGGCGGTAAGCCGCGAGCTGCGCGCGCTCATTCGGGTTTTTGGTAATGGCCGGAATCATTGCGCCATACGAGCAGTTCATCAGACTGTATGAAAGTCCAAACATCATAAACAGCGCGGTGGCAATCGTCGTTTTAACCGGCAAACTAAAGGTGGTGGCGATAAACTGGAGCGTTGCAATTAATGCCGCCGGTACCGCTGCGTATAAAATAAATGGCCTGAATTTTCCTTTTGGCCCAATATTTTTTCGCGAGTCGAGTAAAAAACCGGTGAGCATGTCCGTAAACGCGGTAAAGAATTTCGCCACCAGAAAGATAATCCCGCCATAGTAAGCAGGCATCCCTAATTCATCGGTATAAAATTTGAGGAGATACAGTGTACCGATGCAGAGCATTAAATTCGAACCGACGTCACCCATGCCATAGGCGATTTTTTCCCGTAGATTCAGTTTTAATGTCAGTGGATTATGGTCAGACATAATCACTCCTTATAACGCCCCGCAGGGCGCCGTTTATCATTATTACGCCGTGCGTTTACGGGCTTCTATCTCTTCTACAATGCGGACGTACATCTTCTCGTTCAGGCTGTAGAAGCAACCCATCGCCACAATGGTGACTACCGCCAGTGCGCTTGGGTAGATGAAGATCAGCTGGCGTAACCCTTCGATGGTGTGGTCAGCCTGCGCGACGTTCGGCACATAGCCGATTTGCGTCAGCATCCATCCAGGGAAGAAACCTGCCAGCGCCTGAGAAACTTTGCGAAAAAAGGTGAAGCCGGTGTAGACCGTCCCTTCCGAACGCACACCGGTGCGCCACTCGCCGTACTCGACGGTGTCGGAAACCAGCGCCCAGTTCAGGCTGTTTACGAATGCCGAGCCGAAGAATGCCAGGCAGGAGAACGCCACAAAGCTGACCGAGCCGCCGCCGAAGAAATAGTTGAGCAGATCGCCCAGTACCCAAATCAGCAGGCCGCCGATATAGACCTTTTTCTTACCAAAACGTCTGACTGCGCCAGGCATCAGGAACACGCCGATGAAAATACAGCCCATGCTGAAAAATCCCATATACGACAACAGGATGGGATCGTTAAGCACATACTGGGTGTAATAGACCTGAATGGCGAGCTTGACGTTAAACGCCCCTAAGGTGCAGAGATTAGCAATGCACAGAATGAACAGCGGGCGGTTACCGGCAATCGCACGGAATGATTGCAACAGGCCAGGCTTTTGCGCAGGATTGGCAGGCTGGGTTTCGACATAACGCTCTTTCACACCCGAGTAGCAGATCCACATAAACAGCAGGCCGAACAGTGAAAACAGCGTGGCGGCGAAAACGTAGCTCAGTTGTGGGTTACCTTCGATAAGATTCATCACCGGCACGAATCCCACCGTACACAGCAGCAGGCCCAGTGTAGCGCCGCCCTGACGCCATGCCGCCAGCGATGCGCGCTCGTTCGGATTTTTAGTAATGGCAGGCACCATCGCGCCGTAGGAGCAGTTCATCATGCTGAAAAAAAGCCCGTAGAGCATAAACAGGATGGTGGCCATCACCGTTTTACCGGTGACATCGAACGGCGTACCGATAAAGTTGGCGATCGCCAGTAAGGTGACCGGGAATGACGCATACAGAATAAAAGGGCGGAATTTGCCTTTTGGACCGATCTTGCGCCGGGAATCGAGCATGATGCCGGTACCCATATCGGTAAAGGCGGTAAAGAATTTCGAGATCAAAAAGATAATGCCGCCATAGGTGCCAGGCAGCCCCAGTACATCCGTATAAAACTTCAAAAGATAAAGCGTGCCGATATCCAGCAGAATGTTAGAGGCCAGGTCGCCGATACCGTAAGAGAGTTTCTCTTTAAAGGGCAGGCGCAAAGTTGCCGGATCTTCCGTTGTGATGTGACTCATCATCGTTCTCCATTTGCCCGTGAGTCTCCCCACGGGCAATCCTGATTAGATACTTTTTAACGTGGCGAACAGTGCCGCCCATTCGCTATCGGCGCGATAAAAGACCGGTGGTTTGCCGATGGGCGCGTCGACAGTAATTTCTCCGCCGTGGAAGGTTTCTCCGGTCCACGCGTGGACCCAGTTATCCTCTGGCAGATAAAGCGACCAGTCGCTGCGTCCTTGCTCGTGCACCGGAGCGACCAGAATGTCGCGACCTAACAAGTACTGATATTTCAGGGGGTAGGTCAGGGCGTCGTCTTCGTAATGCAGGAACAGTGGGCGCATAACCGGCAGGCCGGACTTTGCATTCAGCGCGACGGCCTCTTTCAGGTAAGGTTTTAGGGTGGTGAAGACGGTGGTCATGCGGGCAAAATGGGCGATAGTTTCCACGTCGCCATCGAACTGCCAGTTATCACCCGGACGGTTGCCTTCGTGAGTGCGCATCATTGGCGTGAAGGCGCTGAAATCACACCAGCGCAGCAACAGTTCTTTGCTGCGTTTCATCTCAAACAGGGTGGTATAACCGCCAATATCACTGTGATGCAGGCCGTGTCCGGTCATTGCCAGTGACAGCGCCGCCGGGACGACAGACGCCAGGCCATCGTCCAGACTCCAGTCCACGTTCTGATCGCCCGCCCACATCATGGTGGAGTATTTCTGGCTACCGGTAGAACCGGCGCGCATAAAGAAGAGGATCTCGCCGAGCTTGCCTGTTTCTTCAAGGGCCTCATAGTTACACTTCGCCCACAGCGCAGGCCAGGCGTTATGCATAATTTCGGCGCTGACGCCGTTATGCAAGTAAGTGTCGGTGGGCAGATACTCGCCGAAGTCAGCCATCCAGCCGCCGCAGCCGAGTTCAATCATGTTCTTTTTGATCACTTCCTTGAACCAGGCGTAGGCTTCAGGATTAGTGAGATCGACAACACCGCCGTAGAACTCACCAAATTCCACCAGATAGTCACCGCCAGAGGCATCTTTTGCCAGATAGCCGCGCTTTGCCGCTTCTTCGCAGAGATCTTTATCGCTGGCAACATACGGGTTGATATAGGTAAGGAACTGCACGCCCTCCTGGTTCCACTGCTTAATACGTGAGTCCAGTTGCGGGTAGTTTTCGCTATTCCACTTCCAGTTCCACATCACGCGTTTGCCGAATGAACTCATACGGATACCAGACCAGTCCTGCGCCCAGATGCCGTTGACCTTCACGCCAGCGTTACGCATGGTGTCCAGCTTTTTCTGACATACGTCAGTCCCGCCCTGAATACCAAGCGTTACTCCGTCATAAACCCAGTCGGGCAGTTCTGGCTGGCGTCCCAGCAGAGCGGTTAATTTTTCCAGCAGGGAGATGTACGTGTCCGCACATTCAAAACGCAGGGTTGCTTTGTCTTCCCACAATGCCAGCTCGTGATATTCCGGCGCGCTGAAGTCGAAGTTCATGTAGCAGCTGTTGTCGACATGACAGTAATACTTTTGCGTGCTAACAAACGTAGGCTGTGGGAAGAAGGTCCAGTAATAGTCGCCGCCCGCGTTTTCTTTGCAGTCGGCCTGCCAGGTGACATAGGTTTGTTTGTTGCGACCAACACCTTGTTCACTGGTCCACAGCGGGAAAGGTTTGCCGCGCAGATCGAAGTATGAAAACTGCTCACCGCAGCCGTAGATATGGTCCTCTGGTTGTGCGGCAAGGCGCAGCCAGATGCGGTTGTGGTTAAGGTCGTCGTTTAGCAGTTTCAGAACTAAACGGCCCTGCTCGTCGGCGGAGATACGCAGCGTGGCGCTAATGTCAGAACCACGGCTGAAATGGATTAACCAGCCATCTGGCGACTGGCTGACGGTGGCATCGGTAAGCGCAATTTTTTCCTGCAGTTTATCTTTGATACTGAAATTGCCGCGGAACATATCTATATCCGCTATACCTGAGCCAATCCATAAGCAAGGATTATTTTTGCTATGCGATAAAATCAGACGTTGTTGAAAACGTAGCGTAAAACTGTCGCGGCTCTGGTTAAATTGAAAATTTAATAACTGTTGGCGTGGCGTATCCATAAATAATCTCCATAGAGTATAAAGGTAATATTCATGCCATCCTGTTATTACAGGTCGAATTGATTAAAAGCGACGGCACGAGTATGAAATTAATCCTCGTGCGATTTTTTTATTTACTTTCTTCAGCCCGGCGTATTGCCGCCACTTTTTTACCAAATGCCAGTTGCAGTATAACTAACAAGGTAAACGGAGGCAGAAGTGCAGCCGCTGCTGGAATCCCAAGTGCGCCTTTTATTAACATTGATCCAGAGGCAATCAATAATAAAAAGACCATAACGCGGAACACTTTGACCGAAATGCGCTTATGAACATATTGCCCAATCAGTGAACCGAGGATCATGGTAGGGACACAAAACAGCACCAGTTTAAAGATAGAGACAGTCAAAATTCCGCTGGTTGCCAGCCCGCCGATTACCGCAATGTTGTTTGCGGTGAAGAAAGCGTTCAGTGTGCCGCGAAATGCCGCCGGGCCCAAGTTACGCAACATACCGTAGATGACCATCGGTGGCCCGTTAGTTGAGAATGCCGCACCCAAAGCGCCTGCCACGGCCCCGATGGGGGCGGCAATCCAGTTGCGGTCATAAATCGGCAGGCGAGGAATAAACATGCTGTAGAAGGAGTAGAGGATAAGGAATCCGCCTAAGCCCACTTTCATAAAGTGGTCGGGCAAATACGATAGGGCATATAAACCGACGGGTATTCCCAGAAACGAGAAAATAATCAGTACTATTGCCGATCGCCAGTCCGTTTCTTTGCGCGACAGCCAGGTGGCATACAAAGCGGTCGCGGTACCGACAATTACCGAGAGTGGCGTCGCCATTTTCACGGGCAGCATTAACGTGACGAGCGGCATTGTGGTTAAACCGCCGCCAAATCCCGCGCATATTCCCACAAAGGTATAAAGAAACATTAACGCGATAACGATACATACCACGTTTGTTTCCAGCATGACCCCATCGGGCGTAAATAAAGTAAAAAAGTCCATAATATTTCCTGTTGTGTTTATACAACCTGACAACGATATATTCCTGTGAAATTAATGGCGCAGCCCAAGAATATTATAAAACAGGCAGTGCGTTTTTCCTGGTTCTAGTAATAATAAGTTGATGCCGGAATTAAAAGCATTGGGTGGGCAACTCATTGGTTCTACCGCTAATCCCTGACGCTGTAATTTTTCACCGCTATATACTTGCACCCAGGGTTGATCGGAACGCAGCTTGACTGAAAGTGCCTGATGCGGGTGGGTGATAGACATTTCCCACGGGTTATTAACGGTTTTAAACGTATGGTCGATTCGCGTGTCCGCGATTTTTTTCGCCTGCATGAAATTTAAATCCAGTTCATCAACGTCATGCAATGTTGTCGGATTGCCATACTCATCGACAGCATAAGCCTGGTTTACCGGAAGCTGTAACACACATTCATCGACGGGCATTAAATTGCAGGTTAAATAGGGATGGACACCCGCACCATAAGGAGCTGACTGGCTTCCTGTATTCTGGCTGGTGATTTCAACGACAAGGCCGTTTTGTGCATTAAGCGAATAAACGACTTGCGAAGCCAGCATAAACGGATAGCCGTAACTGGGCGGCAGAAAAGCCGTCAGTGTGACGCTGGTGGGAGTCTGTTTACTGACTTGCCAGTCACGCCAGGCAAGCAGGCCATGTATTGCAGCTTGTGAAGTGTGTTCATTGATCGGTAACTGATACTCACGTCCTTGATGCTGATAACAGCCGTTTGCAATTCGGTTAGGCCACGGAATAAGAACTTTACCCAGATGTGCCAGCGGCATCTCTTCGGGTTTATGTGGAATAACTAAATGGCAGCCCTGAAAGGTTAATTCTGCCAAACCTGCACCGACGGTCACGATGGTGGCGTGATAATCCCCCGCGGTAAGTGAAACGGTTTGTCCACTGCAATGCATTTTGGTGATTTGCATACGAGGTACCTATATTGGATAACGACATATCCGGCGTGCAGTCTGATATGTCGTTTTATCCGTCAGTTATTTCGCGTTAACGTCCAGCAGGCCCGCGGCAACAGCCGGTGCCAGACCAGGGGCTAACGGGATACGCGGGATCACCAGGCAATGCAGTAGATGGTAAATATCCTGCTTACCGTCCCAGACTTTGGTAGTGACCTTATTGTCCGCGTCCAGCTCCTGCCACCATGAACCATTTTCGTAGTCCATCAGGTACTTGATGCAGTAGTCCCACCATGTTTGATACCAGGTTTCATACTGGCGATCGCCGGTGACGGTATAGAGCGCGTAAGCCGTACCCATCGCTTCGACGATAGGCCAACGTACACGTTCGCGGACAACCGGTTTACCTTCCCAGTCAACGGTATAGACAATCCCATCTGCGCCGTCTGGTGCCCAGGCATCGCGCACGGTGGAATTGAACAGACCTTTGGCATCCTCTAGCAGCCAGGCTGGTGGCTGTTCACAACGGGCTTCCAGTGCTGCGTGGATGTGCAGCATCAAGCGGCCCCATTCAATCCAGTGGCCAGGAGTACCGCCGAAGGCGCGGAAGCGGTGGGCAGGGTTATCTTTGTTGTAATCCGGCAGCGGATTCCACTGGGTATCGAAGTGCTCGTTAACGCGGTAATGATTATTTCTGGCGACGTCGTGGATAATGACGGAAGCCACCCGAATTGCGCGATCCAGCCATTTTTTGTCGTGGGTGACGTCATACACAATCAGGAAGGCTTCCACCGCGTGCATATTGGCATTGCCGCCGCGGTACTCTTCGGTTTTGCTGAAGGCTTCGTCCCAGGACTCAAGGCACATCTGCTCTTCTTCGCTCCAGAAATATTTCTCGATGATTTCGATGGTGTAATCGAGCAGTTTACGGGCTTCCGGGTGACCTGTTGTGACGGCGCTGGCGGCACCCAGCAGGGCAAAGAAGTGTTGATAACCTTGTTTGGAGGCATCTACCACGCCCTCGTCATTCACGCAGGCATACCAGCCGCCATATTTTTTATCGCGCAATGCGCCGTTCATTGCTTTGATGCCGTGATCAACCAGCGAGTAAGCGCCAGGACGGCCCATCGCCGCAGCTACGGAATAAACGTGCAACATACGGGCGGTGATCCACAGATGGGTACCCATCTCTTCCTTGATTTGCCCTTTATTGCCTAACCAGCCAAAGCCAGTCGGCACTACGGCATTTTTACCAAAATCAAAGATGCGATCGGTTTCCTGTTCCAGCCAACGGTTGTGACTTAATGTGTTAAACCATTTCATTTCTGTATCCTCATCTTAACGGCGCTTAGCCATCATTTCGTCGACGATATCGCCAAGTTGTTGTAATTTTGGTGCGCAAACGTCACGCAGCATCAGCTCGTTGTCTGGTAAACCGACGACCGATGCCCAGACAGCACGACCTGCCAGGAAGCCCGATGCGCCCGCAGTCATTGCCACGCGCACGGCACGCGGGAACAGTTTTTCGTCGACACCGGAAGAGAGGATCACCCACGGCATATTGATATGGTCATTCAGACGTTGTGAAGCACTGAGAAGCTCTTGTTGCGGACCTTTGCCGTAAAGCGGCATTTCAACTTTGTAGAGGTCAGCGCCACTGTCGCCCAGCTCTTTGGCGGCATCGATGATCGCTTGTTCGCGATCGAATTTATCGCCACGACGCGGTGGGCGGACGACTGGCTCAATGATGCTTACCAGACCGTGTGAGTGGCACAGTTCGTTGAACTCTTTCACCATATCCAGGCGTTGCTGCGCATCTTCATCACTACGCCACAGCACCAGCAGTTTTAAGGCTTTGCCACCGTCTTGTTTAATTTGTAGCGGGTTGATTTTGCGGTCAATGACCACGCTATCTACCGGAATACCGTTGCCAGGAATGAACTCATCGGCGGCGACAATCATGGCGCAACTTTTGGCTATTGCGTTTTGTTCAACCACCTGGCGGTAGCAGAATTGTTGATCCACCAGGATCGCGGAGGCGTAAGGTGAAAGGGTCTTCGCGGCGTTAACTTTGAAATCAGTTAAAACGCTGTCGGCCACCGGAGATGTCGCGCCCGCTGAGGCAAACATCATGCGCATGGCTTCACGCTGATCGACCGCCAGCATGGCAAAACCGCCCGATGCGCGCGTAATGTCATTGATGGTGTACTTATTCATTTATTTATTCCTTTATCCAGTCGTTACATTTTTACGTTGGCGGTCAATCCGGCGCTGACACGAACCTGCTCCAGAATGGCAGACCAGTCCTGACGGCCTCGACCTGCCGCGCGCGCCTGGCTATAAATCTCCCGTGAAGCGGCGCCCAGCGGCATCGGCACATGCAACTGGTTGGCAACATCAAGGGCGATACCGAGATCCTTATGGGCGAGATCGATCATGAACGCGGGCGAAAGATCCCCGCTGAGAACTTTATTTGGCCAGCTGGTGGTGAAGTGGCCTTTACCAGCGGCAGTGCCACTCATAACCTTGACGGCAATATCGAAGGGAAGATTCAGGGCTTCGCACAAAACGGCAGCTTCGGCTGACAGGGCATTGAGCGCGATGCTCATATAGTTGTTGATCAGTTTGACGCGGATACCCATCCCCGGACCGCCCGCGTTAACCAGTTCGCTCCCCATTGCCAGCAGGACCGGCGTGGCGCGTTCAACTTGTTCAGCGGTACCGCCAGCCAGCAGCAGCAGGGTGCCGGTAATGGCATTTGCGGAAGTACGGCCTACTGGCACATCCATCATGCTGAAACCAGAGGCCTGCATATCAGCAATCAATTTATCGGTTTGCAGCGGGTGGATGGTCGACATATCAATGACCAGCGCATCGGAAGATAAGTTTTCGCAAACGCCGTTTTCACCGAATAACACGCTGCGTACAAGATCACCATTCGGCAACATGGTGATGATAAATTCGGCATCTTTAGCGGCCTGCGCCGGGTTGGCTGCGGATGTCGCCCCTTTGTCTACCAAATGCTGCACGGCTTCTGCGTTCACATCGAACACGCGAAGTTGGTGCCCTTGCTGTATTAAATTGCTCGCCATTGGCGAACCCATTTGTCCTAAGCCGATAAACGCGATTGCTGCCATACCTTTCTCCTGAATACTGAGGTGTCATTTTTTGTCATTTATGACACATCATGATTGTCTGTTTTTGATCGTATTTGTAATTTATGGTCAAAAAATTGACAGCCGTCACTTTTTAAACAATTGGTGAAATTAAAATGAACGCATCCCAAAATGCTTAAGGAATGACCATGATTCGTGTTGCTTGTGTAGGTATTACCGTGATGGATCGTATCTATTACGTGGAAGGGTTACCGACGGAGAGCGGTAAATACGTGGCGAGAAATTACACGGAAGTTGGTGGTGGGCCAGCGGCGACGGCAGCGGTTGCGGCGGCAAGGCTGGGGGCGCAGGTCGATTTTATTGGTCGCGTGGGTGATGACGATACGGGCAGCAGCTTGTTGGCAGAGCTGGAATCCTGGGGCGTAAACACTCGCTATACCAAGCGGTATCACCAGGCGAAATCTTCGCAATCTGCGATCATGGTAGATGCCAAAGGTGAGCGGATAATCATTAACTATCCCAGCCCGGACCTGCTGCCTGGCGCAGAGTGGTTGGAAGAAATTGATTTCTCTCAATGGGATGTGGTGTTAGCTGATGTTCGTTGGCACGACGGGGCGAAAAAAGCCTTTACCCTGGCGCGGCAGGCGGGCGTGATGACTGTGCTGGATGGTGATATTACGCCGCAGGATATCGGCGAATTAGTGGCTTTAAGCGATCACGCGGCTTTTTCAGAACCGGGACTGGCACGCTTAACGGGCATGAAAGAGATGGCCAGTGCGTTAAAACAGGCGCAAACGCTCACAAATGGTCATGTTTATGTTACTCAGGGTAGTGCCGGCTGCAACTGGCTGGAAAACGGAGGGAGCCAATATCAGCCGGCATTCACAGTTGATGTGGTAGATACCACCGGTGCGGGCGATGTTTTTCACGGCGCACTGGCGGTGGCACTGGCAACCGGTGGGGATATAGCGACGTCGGTCCGCTTTGCCAGCGGTGTTGCGGCGCTAAAATGCACGCGTCCCGGAGGGCGGGCAGGAATCCCCGACTGTGATCAAACACGGTCTTTTTTGTCACTTTTTGTATAAAATGCGCGGGTGATGGTTTTTCGAGGAATTTTCATGAGTCTGACCGAATTAACCGGTAACCCGCGGCACGACCAACTTCTTATGCTGATTGCTGAACGTGGGTATATGAATATCGATGAGCTGGCTAATTTGCTGGATGTCTCTACGCAGACGGTTCGCCGTGACATTCGTAAACTGAGCGATCAGGGGCTGATTACGCGTCATCATGGTGGCGCAGGAAGAGCCTCCAGCGTTGTCAACACGGCCTTTGAACAGCGTGAGGTATCGCAAACAGAGGAAAAAAAAGCCATCGCTGAGGCGGTGGCAGATTATATTCCTGATGGCTCGACGATTTTTATCACCATTGGTACCACGGTTGAGCACATCGCCCGGGCACTGCTCAATCATAATCATCTGCGAATTATCACCAATAGTTTGCGCGTAGCGCATATTCTTTATCACAACCCGCGTTTTGAAGTGATGGTACCAGGCGGAACGCTGCGTTCGCATAACAGCGGTATCATCGGACCCTCGGCTGCGTCTTTTGTCGCTAATTTTCGCGCTGATTATCTCATTACGAGTGTTGGTGCTATTGAAAGGGATGGCACGTTGTTGGAGTTTGATGTCAATGAGGCCAGTGTGGTGAAAACGATGATGGCGCATTCCAGAAGTATTCTTCTGGCTGCCGATCATACGAAATATCATGCCTCCGCCGCTGTAGAAATTGGTAACGTTGCTCAGGTAACGGCATTGTTTTCTGATGAAATCCCCCCGGGAACACTGAAAACTAAATTACAGGAAAACCAGGTAGAGATTATTTTGTCTCCCGAAGAGGGGGTATCGGCCAAATAAATGAGTTTAAGAGACAGGGTCGACAGTAAGGATGTGTAGCCTTCTGCCGACCGCTTTTATGCTTTTTTCCTGATACCTTTCAAAAACTCAGAGACTGGCTCGGTGTTTTCCACGTTTTCTTCTGCTTTCTCGATTTTACTGAGTTCATCTAAAAGATATTTTTTCTGTTCTGCCTGAACAAATCTGCTTAGCAAATCGCGAACCATAGGCTGGTAGCCTACTTCATATCGAGTGGCGATATCTTTGAGATCGCGGATGAGTGCTTTTGGCAGGCGGATGGATATTGCCTGTAGTCCCAGTTGGTCGTCGATTTCCGCTGCGGTTTTATCCGATACAATGCCCACATGCTCCTGGGAGGCACCCAATTCGCGGTTGTCCCATTTTTCGGCATCGGCCTGGATAATTGTGCGTTTCTCTTTCATGGTGATCTCCTTAAATGTCTTTACAGCCTGGTGACTGAAACCACCTGTGTTCTGTTGTCATTGCTATCAGTAACCATATCGTTGGTAGATTTCTATCTCTTTGATATTTGGTTCATACGCTGTTTTAAGTATGGGGCCATCTGGATCTGAGATAAAACAGACTTTTACCTTTCGTCCTTTGTTTGTTTCAGCGATAAACCACAGCGTTGGCGGTATAGTTTGATGATCCTCGCGCCTGTCGTAGAGATAGTTGCCGTCACGGTTAAGAAAACACTCCTCAATTTCTTTGCTGGAGAGATCGTGCTTTTGTCCGATTTTTGCCACTATTGAATCATGAATACGCAGTTCCATAAGTGCAGGCTACCTCCCTGGTAACAACATGAGGCACTATCAAAATTGTATATACATCTTTGATGTGAGGCAAAAAATAAAATTCACCAAAATCAATGTATTATTTATTTTTGTTTTTTCTGTATATACAGAAGGGGGCGTGTAACACATTTCTCACCTCTCTCCATAGTCAAACCCCGCCTTTCCCGCTACAGTTAATTTTCCACGGCGAGAAAGGAGGCGAAAATGCTCTATATCTTTGATTTAGGTAATGTGATTGTCGATATCGACTTCAACCGTGTGTTCGGGACGTGGAGCGATCTTACCCGTGTGCCGCTGGCCACGCTCAAGCAGAGTTTCACCATGGGCGAAGCCTTCCATCAGCATGAGCGCGGTGAAATTACTGACGAAGCTTTTGCGCAGGCGATTTGTCATGAGATGGATTTACCGCTGAGCTATGAGCAGTTCTCTCACGGCTGGCAGGCGATATTTGTTTCGCTGCGCCCGGAGGTGATTGAGATCATGCATAAACTGCGCGAGCAGGGTCATCGTGTGGTGGTGCTCTCTAATACCAACCGCCTGCACACCACCTTTTGGCCGGATGAATACCCGGAAATTCACGCCGCGGCGGACCATGTTTATCTGTCGCAAGAGATGGGGATGCGTAAACCGGAAGCGCGTATCTACCAGCGTGTGCTTGAAGCAGAAGGTTTTTCTGCCGCCGATACGGTCTTTTTTGATGATAATGCCGATAATATAGAGGGAGCCAATCAATTGGGGATCACCTCTATCCTGGTAACGGGGAAGGAGACGATACCTCGCTACTTTACGAAGCAGTTATGTTAAAAACCGTTCATCAAAAAACGATTCATCATACCCGGCCACTGGTGGCGTGGGGAAAGCTCCTCTGGTGGCGCATCGATGAAGATAATATGACGACGCTGGCCGGGAATCTGGCCTACGTGTCGTTGCTCTCGCTGGTACCGCTGGTGGCCGTGGTTTTTGCGCTGTTCGCCGCTTTTCCGATGTTTTCTGAGGTCAGCGTTCAGATTCGCCACTTTATCTTCGCCAACTTTATTCCGGCGACCGGTGACGTTATTCAGCGCTACATTGAGCAGTTTGTCGCCAATTCCAACCGTATGACGGCAGTTGGCGCCTGCGGGCTTATCGTCACGGCGCTGCTGTTGATGTACTCCATCGATAGCGCGCTGAATACCATCTGGCGCAGCAAGCGCGTTCGGCCAAAAGTCTACTCGTTTGCGATTTACTGGATGATCCTTACGCTTGGGCCGTTGCTGGCGGGTGCCAGCCTGGCGATTAGCTCATACCTGCTATCGCTGCGTTGGGCGAGTGAGTTTAATAGCGCGGTGGATAACGCACTACGCATCTTCCCGCTGCTGCTGTCGTGGATCTCGTTCTGGCTGCTCTATAGCGTGGTGCCGACGACGCGTGTGCCGAACCGCGATGCGATTATCGGCGCGCTGGTGGCGGCATTGCTTTACGAGCTTGGTAAGAAAGCTTTTGCGTTATATATCACAGCGTTCCCGTCCTATCAGTTGATTTACGGTGTGCTCGCCGTCGTGCCTATCCTGTTTGTCTGGGTCTACTGGACCTGGTGTATCGTCTTGCTTGGGGCAGAAATAACTGTCACTCTCGGGGAATACCGAAAACTTAAAACAGAACAACAAGAAGCAGAACAACCATGATTGCATTGATTCAACGCGTAACCCGGGCCAGCGTCACCGTGGCGGATGAAGTGACGGGCGAAATTGGGCCGGGACTTCTGGTGTTATTAGGTGTCGAAAAGGATGACGACGAACAAAAAGCCAACCGCCTGTGCGAGCGCGTGCTGGGTTATCGCATATTCAGTGATGCGGAAGGCAAGATGAATCTCAACGTGCAGCAGGCGGGGGGGAGCGTGCTGGTGGTGTCGCAGTTTACGCTGGCGGCGGATACCGAGCGCGGCATGCGTCCGAGTTTCTCTAAAGGCGCAGAGCCGCAGAGAGCAGAAGCGCTGTATGACTATTTTGTTGAACGTTGTCGCCAGCAAGAGATGAACACCCACACCGGGCGATTCGCTGCCGATATGCAGGTTTCGCTGGTCAATGATGGCCCCGTTACGTTCTGGTTGCAGGTATGAACCAACTTCCAGTGAGGTTACGGGCGACAAAAGAGAGTGCTGCTATGTATCACCTTCGAGTGCCGCAAACGGAAGAAGAGTTAGACCGCTACTACCAGTTTCGTTGGGAAATGCTGCGTAAACCCCTTCATCAGCCGAAAGGCTCTGAGCGTGATGCCTGGGATGCGATGGCACACCATCAAATGGTGGTTGATGAAGAGGGCAATCTGGTCGCGATTGGGCGGCTCTACATCAACGCCGATTTTGAAGCCTCGATTCGTTTTATGGCGGTGCATCCGTCCGTGCAGGATAAAGGCCTTGGTACGCTGATGGCGATGACGCTGGAGTCCGTCGCGCGTCAGGAAGGCGTGAAGCGCGTAACCTGTAGCGCGCGCGAAGATGCGGTCGAGTTTTTTGCCAAGCTCGGATTCGTAAATCAGGGTGAAATCACCACGCCCACCACCACGCCCATTCGCCATTTTCTGATGATCAAACCGGTAGCCTCGCTGGATGACATTCTGCATCGCGGCGACTGGTGCGGGCAGCTTCAGCAGGCCTGGTATGAGCATATCCCGCTCAGTGAAAAAATGGGCGTACGCATTCAGCAGTATACCGGGCAGAAATTTATCACCACCATGCCTGAAACGGGCAATCAAAATCCGCACCATACGCTGTTTGCCGGCAGCCTGTTTTCCCTGGCGACGCTCACCGGTTGGGGGCTCATCTGGCTGATGCTGCGCGAACGCCACCTGGGTGGCACTATCATCCTTGCCGATGCGCATATTCGTTACAGTCATCCCATCAGCGGCAAGCCGCAGGCGGTGGCCGATCTCGGCTCACTGAGCGGCGATCTGGACCGGTTAGCGCGAGGGCGCAAAGCGCGCGTGCAGCTGCTGGTTGAGTTGTCTGGTGATGACAACCTTGGCGCCGTATTTGAAGGGACTTTCATTGTGCTTCCCGCGAAGCCGTTTGGCGCGTACGAGGAAGGGGGGAATGAGGAGGAGTAGCCTCAATCGATAAAAGTTTCGGCAGGGAGGTTAAAACGTTCTGAAAGGGCTTTGATATGTCGAACGGTTAGCGATCTGCGGCCATTGAGGATGTTGCTGATATTGGATTTTGAACCCAGCTCATTGGCTAAATCAGCGGGTTTAAGCCCATTTTGATCCATCAGCGTGCGTAGCATCGCAACGCCGGTAGGCGTATCGTTCAGCACATTATTGAGATGTGAAAATTCAGGAGCATGCTGTTCATACTCATGGATTTTTGACGAGAGTAGCTCAAATAAAGGGTTGTCTATCTGGTCTCGATCAACAAGAAATTCAATGAGTTCCAGTGCCTTAAGGTATTCTCTCTCATTACTCGTCTTTCCCATTAAGGGAATGGACTGCAATGCCAGCATAAAGGCATTCACTAACTCCTCGGCATGTCCATTATTCAGCACCTGAGTATGCCTCATCTTCATTCTTTATGACCTCGATAGAAGTGATTCAATCTTTCATATTCCAGATGGGTGACAATATGCTTTACGAAAAGCTTCTGGAGCCTGAAATCGATGTAGGCGATGAGCCTCAGATGATTACCGGCGATATCGATGACCCACCATTTGTTTCTGTATTTAAAGTTATCCAGTGAAGTGAGCTGCTCTCGCATTTCGAGCGGTGTATTGAAGCTTCTCTTTTCGAGCACACTTAATAAGTCTGCTATCGCTTGAGCGCAATGCGGAAAATTCTCTATCGCTTCATTGAAAGGCTTTCGGCTGATAACGTGCATGCTTCAGTTTCCCTACCGAAGTTTTCAACCTGAAAACAGTGTAACGCGAAATACGATGTTTTCAAGTTGAAAACAGATTGAAGTCTGTATCCGGAATTACCTCCCCACCCGGTACGCCACATCCCTCACTGCATCTCTTGCCGCGAGGCTGATTCCACCTAACTGAAAGAAGCCATGAATCACCCCAAGATACTGCTGGCAAGTACACGCCACGCCTTGTTCCGTCATTCGCTGATACAGTGCCTTACCTTCATCGCATAACGGGTCAAATTCTGCGGTGATGATATGCACGGACGGCAGGCCGCTGAAATCATCTCGCCACAGCGGGCTGGCCTCCGGATGGCGTCGATCGACGCCCGGTAAATAGATTTCATATCCGCTCAGCAACGTGTCGCGGGTAATGATGTAATCCTTTCCGTTGCGGACATAGCTTTCGAAATGAGCAGTCGCATCCACCATGGGGTAAATCAGGATAAGTTGTTTGGGTTGCCAGGAACCGGCTGCTTTGAGCCTCAGCGCTGTGACCAGCGCCAGATGCCCGCCAGCACTATCGCCAGCCAGAGTAATGTGATCTTTATCTACGCCAAATAGCTCGGCATGTTGCCACACCAGTTCCGCTCCCCGTTGGGCATCATCATGCGCGGCAGGAAAGGTGTGTTCAGGCGCTAATCGATACTGCACCGCAATTACCCGGCACCCGCCATACACCGCCAGCTGACGCAGCTGATTATCATGCGTAGCAAAGCTGCCGCTGATAAAACAGCCACCGTGGTAGTAGATAACCGTCGGAAGATGCGCCGGGCTTTGTAGTGGTGAATAGACGCGAAACGTCATCTCTTCCAGCTCAATAGTCTGGATAGAGACGAATGACTCCGTTTCACCCGCCAGGACCGTACTGGCGAGATAGCCCGCCCTCCGGTCATCAATACTCTGCTGTCGTGGAGAGGGGCGGCCTGCGGCAATAAACGCTTCAACCTGCTCAGCGATACCTTTTTCCAGCACCATGTTGAAATCCTTTTTGCTGTATGAATGTACAGTTTTATACGCTGGCTTTTGACGGATAGGAAGAGGGGGAAGGCAATAAGTATGAATTTTGGAAAGCGGCTCGCAGAAGGGAAATTGAGAGCGCGAGAATGTGGTTTTGCTGATTTTAGGGCGGTAGGCAATTCAATGAATAATGTACGTCAATGGCGTACATAAGATGGTTGTCACTCTAAGCCAATGGCGTATTATTATGATCTTCATCGAAACGGATTTTTTTACTGAAGATGTTCAAAAGCTACTGAATGACGATGAATACGGTCGTCTCCAGATTTTTCTCACATTGAATCCTCTTAATGGAGACGTCATTCCAGAAACGGGCGGTTTGCGGAAAATTCGGTGGGTAGCAGAGGGAACGGGAAAGCGGGGCGGCGTGCGCGTTATTTATTACTATCGCGCTTCGGAGAGTGAGATCCGACTCCTTCTAATCTATAAAAAGGGAATTAAAGATGATCTTACCGCCCAGGAAAAGGCGATGCTGCGAATGTTAAATGCGAGGTGGTAGATGGAGAAAGCGCTGTTCGAGCGGTTAGCCCAAAGCATGGCTCAGATGAATGAGATTGTTGCTGGTGAGCGTAAACCTTCCAGGGTTTTTCACATTGATGCGCTTAAAATTAAAGAGATTCGTCATGCATCTGGTTTATCTCAATCTAAGTTTGCTGAACTGATATCCGTCAGTGTGGATACTTTGCGTAACTGGGAACAAGGTCGCCGTTCACCTACCGGGCCTGCGAAAGCATTGCTGCGTGCAATTGCTAACGATCCACAGCATGTTATTCAGGCGTTGAGTCGTTAAGGAAGTGAAAGATATGGCAAGCAGAAAAAAGAGGGGCATCTGAGCTCTAAATCGGGCGACTTGCGCCGCCCGATAATACAAAAGCTTACTCCCCTTCTCCCGGGAACAGGAACGGGTTAATAGAGCTGCGGGCGAACCCTTCTTGCTCCATACGCGCATCCAGCACCAGTGAGGCGAGGTCGTCGGCAACGGCTTCTACTTTCGGGTCTTTTTCCTGATACAGAATCTTCAGGTAAGTGCCGCAGTCGCCGCAGCTTTCCGCTTTGATAGCGGCCTGCTCGTTATCAAGAGACCAATAGTGCAAATCGCGGCTCTGCTCGCAGTTGCTGCATTTCACGCGCACCACGTGCCACTCGGTTTCACACAGGTTGCAGTGCAGATAACGCAGGCCCTGCGTCGTACCAATTTGCACCATGCTGGAAACTGGCATTGAGCCACACACCGGGCAGTACTGGCGCTGTTCGCCATATTCTGCGCGGGCTTTGCCAGGGATCAGGCTGGCCATTTGCGCCCAGTAGAGCGACAAGGCTGCCCAGATGAACGGCGCTTTATCGCTGCTCACTGACGCAAAGTCTGACGCAAACAGCGCGCTGGCCATCTGCTCCAGTTCCTGCTCAGACGCTTTTTCCAGATTCTCGATAACCGCTAACGCCGGCCCGGTCATTTCTGGTTTCAGCTCGGCAATCATCGAGTGCAGCAGGGTATGCCAGTGCTTATCGCGCGGCAGAACGTGAATATCCAGCGGCGGTTTGCCCTGGTCGTTCGCTTCTTTGATGCGCGCGGTAAGGTCCATCTGTAACGGATGGTCGTACAGCACCACTTCCTGCGCGTGGGCAATCAGCGCGGCGAAGCGCAGGTAATCACCCAGCGGATTGTTCTCGGCCAGCTCGCGCAGACGATCGGCGCGGCGGTTGTAGAGGTTCTTGAGTCTGGGGAACAATAACGGCGGAATGTACTCCGCCGTGCGTTTCTCGCTCGAACCCAGCTCATCTTGCGGGATTATGCGAATACTCATTCAGATGACTTTTCCTGTTTCTGGCGGACTTCACGGTACCAGCGCGGGTGATGTTTCTTCGCCCACGTACTGGTAACCCATCCTTCCACCATCGCGGTAATGGTGCCTTTCACCCAAAGGGCGGCGTAGATATGCACCATGATAACCACAATTAACGCTACTGCGGCAAATGAATGCAGCATTAACGCAAATCGGATCACCGGGATTGAGAAAGCAGGCGCAAAGTACGGACGCCAGATAATCACACCGCTTACCAGCAGCAGGACCAGGAAGATAATCGCCGCCCAGAATACGCATTTCTGGCCGAAGTTATAACGCCCGGTGTCACCCACTTCCTCGTTGACGACGATCTTACGAATATTCTTCGCCCAAAAGATATCATCCCGATTGATTAGATTGTGGTGCCAGTAACGGAAAAACATGATGATAAACGAGGCAAACATGATGACGCCCACAAACGGGTGCAGAATGCGCGCCAGTTGCGGTGTCCCCATAATTTGCATCAGCCAGTTGAAGGAGGGGAAAAAGAACCCCAGCCCGCTCACCGCCGCCAGGATGAAGCAGAAGGCGGTAACCCAGTGGTTGATACGTTCCGGCGCGGTGTAGCGCACGATGGTGTCACGTCGTTTCATTTGCGCACCTCGTCTTTCTCTTCATGCAGATTGTCTTCTTCCTCTTCCGCACGGTTCGGGCCGACACCGACGTAGTGGAAGATGCTCGCTGCAAACGTTGCGGCAAAACCGACCGCCGCCAGTGGTTTCCAGATACCTTTCCAGAATTTCACCGTGGCGCTGATTTCCGGGTTCTCCGGCAGGCCGTGGTACAGATTCGGCTTGTCGGCGTGGTGCAGCACGTACATCACGTGTGTACCGCCAACGCCTGCTGGATCGTACAGCCCGGCGTTTTCGTAACCACGGGTATTCAGCTCGGCGACGCGCTCGCCCGCCAGCGCTTTCATATCCTCTTTAGAGCCAAAGTGGATAGCGCCGGTTGGGCAGGTTTTCACGCAGGCCGGTTCCTGCCCGACGTTTACGCGGTCAACGCACAGCGTACATTTGTAGACGCGGTTGTCTTCCGGGTTCAGTCGCGGCACGTTGAACGGGCAACCCGCGATGCAGTAGCCGCAGCCGATGCACTGCTCAGACTGGAAATCGACGATGCCGTTGGCATACTGAATAATCGCCCCTTCCGCCGGGCACGCCTTCAGGCAGCCCGGATCCGCACAGTGCATACAGCCGTCTTTGCGGATAAGCCATTCCAGTTTGTCGTTTTGCTCCACTTCCGAGAAACGCATCACCGTCCAGGATTTGGCGGTCAGATCCGCCGGGTTGTCGTACACCCCGACGTTGCTGCCGATCTCATCACGGATGTCGTTCCACTCCGAACACGCCACCTGACAGGCTTTACAGCCGATACAGGTGGTCACGTCGATAAGCTTCGCCACTTCCTGCTGGTGGTCCCGCGCCTGAGGCGCGGGGGTGAAACCGTTAGTCGCGGAACGACGGATGATGTCTTGAGATTGATAAGCCATAGGTCGTCTCCGTTACACCTTTTCCACGTTTACGAGGAAGGACTTAAACTCCGGCGTCTGCGTGTTCGCATCACCGACGAATGGCGTTAACGTGTTGGCAATAAAGCCTTTCTTCGCAACACCTTCGTAGCCCCAGTGGATTGGAATACCGATGGTATCGATATCTTTCCCGTCCGCTTTCAGCGTGCGAATACGTTTGGTCACCACCGCCTTGGCCTTGATGTAGCCACGGTTGGAGGAAACCTTCACGGTATCGCCATGGGCGATGCCGAGTTTATTCGCCAGCTTCTCGCCAATCTCCACGAACTGTTCCGGCTGGGCGATGGCATTAAGCAGCGCATGCTTGGTCCAGTAGTGGAAGTGCTCGGTCAGACGATAGGTGGTGCCCACATACGGGAACTTATCGGCTTTACCCAGCGCTTCTGCATCGCCTTTAAAGATACGGGCGGCAGGGTTGGAGATAACGTTCGGGTGCAGCGGGTTGGTCCCCAGCGGCGTCTCAAACGGCTCGTAGTGTTCCGGGAACGGACCTTCCGCCATCTTATCGAGGGCAAACAGGCGACCCATCCCTTCCGGCTGCATGATGAACGGCCCAACGTTGCTGCCAGGTGCGGCGGCACTGTAGTCAGGAATATCCATCCCGCCCCATTTCGCGCCATCCCATTTCAGGATCTGACGTTTTGGATCCCACGGATTACCCTGCGGGTCAGCAGAGGCACGGTTATACAGAATGCGGCGGTTGAGCGGCCACGCCCATGCCCAGCCGAGCGTATTACCGAGGCCTGACGGATCGGCGTTATCGCGACGCGCCATCTGGTTGCCTTCCGGCGTCCAGCTTCCGGCGAAGATCCAGCAACCGCTTGAGGTGGTGCCATCATCGCGCAGATGGGCGAATGTACTGAGTAACTGGCCTTTTTTCACCAGCACTGCACCGGTTGCCGGGTCGATAATATCGGCCAGCGCTTTCCCGTTGCTTTCCATCGCCACTTCTTCGGACTTCGGTTCATGAGGCGTGGAGTAGTTCCACGTCATGCTCAGCACCTGTTCCGGGTTCGCGCCGCCCTGTTCGGCATACATCTTGCGCAGACGCAGGAAGATACCGGCAAGGATTTCGCCATCGGTGATGGATTCGCCCGGGCCGTCCGCGCCTTTCCAGTGCCACTGCAACCAGCGGCCAGAGTTGACGATCGAGCCGTTCTCTTCCGCGAAGCAGGTAGAGGGCAGACGGAACACTTCGGTCTGAATCTTCGAGGGATCGACATCGTTCGACTCACCGTGGTTCTGCCAGAAGGTAGAGGTCTCGGTATTGAGCGGATCGATGGTCACCAGGAACTTCAGTTTCGACAGTGATGCGACCACTTTGTTTTTGTTCGGGAACGACGCCACCGGGTTGAAGCCCTGGCAGATATAGCCGTTCACCAGACCCTGGTTCATCATCTCGAAATATTGCAGAACGTCGTAGCCTTTGTCCCACTTAGGCAGCAGGTCGAAGCCCCAGTCGTTCTCTTTCGTAGCTTTGTCGCCAAAGAAGGCTTTCATCATCGAGACGAAGAATTTCGGGTAATTGCCCCAGTAGTTCACCTGGCCTTCCAGCAGCGGTTTAGGCGTGTTGGCGGCAAGGTAGGTTTGCAGGTCGGTTTGTTTCTCGCTTGGCAGCGTCATGTAGCCCGGCAGGCTTTGTGACAGCAGGCCAAGGTCGGTCAGACCCTGAATGTTGGAGTGACCGCGCAGGGCGTTCACGCCACCGCCCGCCATCCCCATGTTGCCGAGCAGCAACTGGATCATCGCCATGGTGCGGATGTTCTGCGCGCCAATGGAGTGCTGCGTCCAGCCGAGGGCATACAGGAACGACGCGGTTTTATCATGCGCGCTGGTTTCTGCGATGTACTCGCAGACTTTCAGGAAGTCGGCTTTCGGCGTACCGCAGATATTTTCGACAACATCAGGCGTGTAGCGGGAAACGTGCGTTTTCAGCAGATTCCAGACACAGCGCGGATGTTGCAGGGTGGTATCGCGTTTGGCAAAGCCGTTTTCATCCAGCTCGTAGTTCCAGCTGGTTTTATCGTACTTGCGTTTGTCCGCGTCATAGCCGGTGAACAGGCCATCTTCAAAGCCAAAATCTTCACGCACGATCAGGCTGGCGTTGGTATAGGCTTCGGTGTATTCGCGGTTGAATTTTTCGTTGTTCAGCAGGTACAGCATAACGCCCGACAGGAACGTAATGTCAGTACCGGAACGGATCGGCGCATAGAAGTCGGCCACCGACGCCGTACGCGTGAAACGAGGATCGATCACAATCAGCTTCGCGCCGTTGTGAATTTTCGCTTCCATCGCCCAGCGGAACCCTACAGGGTGAGCTTCAGCGGCATTACCGCCCATCACCACGATCAGGTTGGCGTTCTTGATGTCGACCCAGTGGTTGGTCATCGCACCGCGACCAAATGTTGGAGCAAGACTTGCTACCGTTGGTCCGTGTCAGACACGCGCCTGGTTGTCGACCGCGAGCATACCCAGCGCGCGGGAGAATTTCTGTGTTAAATAGCCGGTTTCATTGCTCGACGCGGATGCACACAGCATCCCGGTGGAGAGCCAGCGGTTAACGGTCACGCCTTCGGCGTTCTGTGCAACGTAGTTGGCGTCGCGGTCTTCTTTCATCAGTTTCGCGATGCGGTCAAATGCCTCATCCCAGCTGATTTTCTGCCATTTATCGGAGCCAGGCGCGCGATATTCCGGGAATTTCAGGCGGCTTTCGGAGTGGATGAAATCCACCAGACCAGCGCCTTTCGGACAGAGCGCACCACGGTTTACCGGATGGTCCGGATCGCCTTCGATATGGAAAATGGACGCTTTAGCGTTTTTTGCGCCATCGCCGAGGCTGTACATCAACAGCCCACAGCCGACGGAACAATATGTGCAGGTGTTACGGGTTTCACGGGTGCGCAGCAGCTTATATTGCCGCGTTTCCGCCAGTGCAACGCTGGGGGCAAATCCCAGCGCTGCTGCCGTGGTGCCTGCCATACCGCCAGCGCAGATCTTAAAGAACTGCCTTCTGCTGACCTGCATGGTTCGCTCCTTGTTTCGACATTGTCATTGCTTGTAATTTTTCTTCGCCGCGTGCGCCGCAAAGATGCTGAATAGTTAGCGTCCTCAGTTCCTGGAGGACGTTGAATCAGAATACCACAATTTCGGTAGGCTTGTTCCAATGCGGTTAACGGCGGGTGAACAGAATTTGCGCGCATTAACATTGAATTGTGATAATGATCGCATTTGAAGCGAATTACGCGCAAAAAATACCATGTGTTTAACGTGGTTAACCCATTGGTGGTAATTATCTTTTCATCGGTTTTTTGATACGAAAGGATGAGTGAAACTGAAGATTGAGTGTTATTGCACCAGAAACTTGATCCATAATAAGCCCTGATTCCCTCCGGATGTGATGGAATAGACGCCTCTCCTTTTCCGTCGTTGTTCAGAGTATTTGCCGTGTTTAATTTTAAAGATGAAGTCAAACCATCGTCGCAACTTATCGGTGCCGTCGAGCGTTCTGTCTTCAGAAGGCCACAGATTATGCAACCTACTCAGGATATTCTTGCTGAAGAAATTCCCGTTGCGTTGGTCTACAACGGCATCTCTCACGTCGTGATGATGGCGACGCCGAAAGATCTGGAAGCGTTTGCCATTGGTTTTTCGCTTTCAGAAGGCATTATTGAGCACCCACGGGAAATTTTTGGAATCGAAGTCACGCAGGCCTGCAACGGTCTGGAAGTACAAATCGATCTCTCCAGTCGCCGGTTTATGGGCCTTAAGGAACGACGTCGCGCACTGGCCGGGCGTACCGGCTGCGGTGTCTGCGGCGTTGAGCAGCTCAACGACATCGGCAAACCCATCAAGCCGCTGCCATTTACCCAAACGTTTGACCTTTCACATCTCGATCACGCGCTCAAACATTTAAATGATGTGCAGCCCGTAGGCCGCGAAACCGGTTGTACGCACGCGGCGGCGTGGGTTATGCCGTCGGGCGAGCTGGTGGGCGGGCATGAAGATGTGGGGCGTCACGTGGCGCTCGATAAACTACTAGGCCATCGTGCGAAAGAGGGCGACCTTTGGCAGCACGGCGCCGCGCTGGTTTCCAGCCGCGCCAGCTATGAGATGGTGCAGAAATCCGCCATGTGCGGCGTCGAGATCCTGTTTGCTGTCTCTGCTGCGACGACGCTTGCCGTGGAAGTGGCCGAACGCTGTAACCTGACGCTGGTGGGTTTTTGCAAACCGGGCAGAGCAACGATTTACACGCATCCGCAGCGATTAACGGGCGAATAGTTTTTAATCAAAAATTTTGACCAAGACTGGCAAATCCTTCCGCTTTCAGTTGGTGATGAATCGACCTATCATTTATCACATCAAGGCACGGTGCCTTACTCAAACAACTAAGTGAAAGGGTTTATATCATGAAAAGCATCAAAACTTTTGTCGCTGTTATCGCTCTGTCTGCTTCTTTCGGTTCTTTCGCTGCACAGACTGTTTCTGCAACCGCCTCTACGCTGGACAGCGCTGAAGCGAAAATCGCCGCCAAAGCAGAACAAGCTGGCGCATCGTCTTACAAAATTACCCAGGCCTTTACCGGTAACCGCGTGCACATGACCGCAGAACTGAATAAATAAGCCAACGTTATTGTCGAAAGAGCGCCCTCGGGGCGCTTTTTTTAATGCATTCCCGCCATCCGCAGCAACCCCGTCACGATCGCCGCCGCGAAAATCACCACAATAAGCGGGCACTTTCGCCATGCCAGAAACACCGCAAAGCCCACGCCCAGAACACGTGCCAGACCGGCAAAATGTTCACCTTCGTAAAAGGTGGTTGCCAGCGCCACGGCAAATAACAACGTGGTTGCGGCATCTGATAATAGCGCCTGAGATCGTTCAGAAAACTGTAAACGCCCGCCCAGCTTTGCTCCGCCCAGGCGCATTAAATAGGTACCCGCAGAAAGCAGCGCGATACCCAGAAGAATCAGCGTGGTGTCGCCCATTATTTTTTCCTCGCCAGTAAGCCGAGCATGGAGAGCAGGACGGGTAAACCGACCGGCGCGAAAGGCACGGAAGCCAGTGAGATAGCCGCTCCGCTGGATGCACGAATAAGTGACGTTTTACTTTTCTTTAATGCCGGAAGCACTAACGCCAGCAGAATGGCCGGGAACACGGCATCAAGGCCGATGGTCTCCGGAGAGGGAAGGAGTTTGCCGACGCCTGCGCCCAGCAGCGTTCCTGCTGGCCAGACAAAGGCAACGCCCAGCCCGCACAGCCAGAATGCCGCTTTACGCTGTTCTGGTGTCGGTTGCGACAGGCCGAAAACGACGCTTTCATCATTCATGATGTGGCAACCGAGGAAGCTCAACATGCGTTTGCCCACCAGGTCACGGACGGTAATACCAAACGGAAAATGACGTGCGTTGACCAACAATCCCGCCACGGCTGCCGCAAGCGGGTTACCGCCGCTGGCAACGATGCCGATAAACATAAATTCAGATGCGCCCGCCAGTACGGTGAGTGAAAGAATGAGCGGCACCCATAGCGGAAAACCGTACGCCATCGCCAGCGAGCCGTAGGAAACTGCGACGATCCCAACGGCAAGACAGACCAGAAAAATCGCTTTTAAGGTGTCGCCTTTCAGGCAACCGAAATGTTTTTTGAACATGATTGTTGGCTATATCGAACGAGTTTCCATTATAATGAACGCAACAGAAGGCCTTTTCAAGATAATCAATTCGTTCGATTAATAGAATAATGGAGTGGCATTATGACGCAGCCAATCAGCGTGATCGCAAAGAGTCTGGTACGCGAGCGTATGAGGACAGGGCTGTCTTTGGCGGAAATTGCCCGTCGTGCCGGTATCGCGAAATCGACACTCTCGCAGCTTGAAGCAGGGAATGGTAATCCTAGCCTGGAAACGCTGTGGTCGCTCTGCGTCGCGCTGGATATCCCTTTCAGCCGCCTGCTGGAACCACAGGTGCAGAAGACGCAGGTAATTCGCCGGGGGGAAGGGGTGAAAGTGCTGGCGGAGCAGGCGAACTACCAGGCGACGCTGTTGGCAACCTGTCCGCCCGGCGCACGTCGCGATATCTATCTGCTGACAACACAGCCAGGCGCGGATCGTATCTCGCAGCCCCATCCTGTCGGTTCGGTAGAACACATTATTGTGACGCAAGGTCGCGCGCTGGTTGGGTTAACCGATGCACCGGAAGAGTTAAGTGCGGGCGATTACATCTGTTATCCTGGCGATCAGGAACATATCTTCAAAGCACTTGAACCCGATACCCTGGCGATTCTGGTTGCTGAGCAAAATTAAGCCGTCGTGCGCACGTCTGTGCGCACAATTATATATTTCAATTATTATATCTCACTGAAAATTCATATCATTTATATAAATAATGTATTTATAATTAAATCCAATTTATTTAAAAAATACTAATGATCGATTATTTATTAAAATTTGTTTCCAGTGTTACCTCGCTCACGATATGGTAATTACCTGTGTTTACTTGCGGAACTATTTAGCTAATATTTATTAGCTCCTGAGGCGTGGAAAACTGAATCAATGGGATTGATGCTTTCACGTTATTTCGCGTCCGGGCAATCTAATAAAATTACATTCATCCATTTTATATAAAGTAGATGAATAAACTCGCGCAGAGTTTTACTAATTATTAGTTATCTCAAGGAAAGCGAATAATGAAGAAAACAACATTATCTATCGCCATTGGGTTGTTGTTAGTGGCAAACACAGGTGTTGCAAAACCAAGAACAATGACGTTGGAACAGCGTCTGGAAATGCTTGAAAACCGTCTGGAAGCTGCGGAAAATCGCGCGACGCAGGCAGAAAATAAAGTTCAGCAGCTTCAGGTTCAACAGGCTGCCGAAATTAAAGAGATCAAAGCCGCTCAAGGTAATACTGCGGTGAATGGTGAACAGTCAGTATCAGAGACGGCGCATAATGCGTCCAAACCAACGCTGAATTTATCCGGTTATGGGGATATAAAATTCTACGGCGACGTGGAATTTAACATGGATGCTGAAAGTAAGCATGGTATGTTGGCTGCAACCAACGCGAACATTGACAAAGGGGACCCAACAAACGAGACATGGAACCTTAATGGTCGTATTCTGCTCGGTTTTGACGGCATTCGTAAAATGGATGACGGTTATTATGCAGGTTTTTCTGCACAGCCATTGGGCGATATGGTTGGTCAGGTATTTATAGATGACTCGGTTTTCTTCTTTGGTCGTGAGAACGACTGGAAAGTTAAAGTTGGTCGTTTCGAAGCCTACGATATGTTCCCGCTCAATCAGGATACTTTTGTTGAGCATTCCGGTAATACTGCGAATGATCTCTATGACGACGGAAGCGGCTACATTTATATGATGAAAGAAGGCCGTGGTCGTTCTGACTCTGGTGGTAACTTCCTGATGAGTAAGCAGCTGGACAACTGGTACTTCGAGTTGAACACGTTGTTTGAAGACGGCACAGCACTTTATAACTCTGGTGAAGAAGGCGATCATACCTATCATGGTCGTGAGATGGATCAGCAGAAAAATGTGATCTATATGCGTCCTGTTATTGCTTATACTCAGGATGAACTCACGATTTCTGCAGCGATGGAATCCAACGTTGTTGATGGCGCATATGGTTATACTGACAGCAACGGCAAATTTATTGATCAGTCCGACCGTACCGGTTATGGCTTAACCCTGACCTGGAACGGCCAGAAAACCGATCCTGAAAACGGTGTAGTGGTTAACCTGAACACCGCCTATCTGGACGCCAACAACGAGAAAGACTTTACTGCGGCGGTGAACGCTCTGTGGCGAAACTTCGAGCTGGGTTATATCTACGCGCATAACACCATTGATGATTATGCCGGCCTGATTAAGCACGACGATGACGACTGGATTTATAATGAAGGTACCTATGATATTCATACCATTCATGCTTCTTATTTGATTCCGAATGTGATGAATATGAAAAACTTCAATATTTACCTGGGTACGTATTACTCTGTCATTAGTAGCGATAATGATAATGCGCAAGGTCATACTGGTGATGATGATCGCTACGGCGCACGCGTCCGCTTCAAATATTACTTCTAAGGTTTCAGCAAACCGACAGAATAAAAACGCCTGCGATGCAGGCGTTTTTATTAGTGAAACACTTAATCAAGATAAAAAACGTTTTTCAGCTCTGCGCTTACCGGGCTGTTATCTGGATTAGCAGGCATCACCTCGGTCATATATTTCCACCAACGCTGGCAAACGTCGGTATTCGCCACCGCGTTCCAGCGCTCTTCAGATTCAATTTCCACCGTGGCGAACAGCAGGTTACGCTCTTTATCGAGATAAATGGCGTAATGGTGCGCACCGTGGGATTTCAGTGTGGCTTCCAGTTCCGGCCAGATAGGATTATGACGACGCTGATACTCTTCGTGTGCGTCGGCATGCACCTGCATTACAAAGGCTTTGCGGATCATAACGCCTCCAGATACAGCTCGCGTACTTCATCGCGGCTGGCGGTGCGCGGGTTGCACGGCGCGCAAGGGTCAGCCAGCGCTTTGTCCAGCCAGCCTTCGATATCTGCTTTCGTTACGCCCAGCTTGCTGAAACCTTCCGGAATGCCAACACGCGCGCTCAGTTTTCGAATGGCGTTGATAGCTTCCATGCTGGCCGCTTCGTCGCTCATGCCCTGGGTATTGACGCCCATTGCCTGCGCGACGCGTGCAAAACGGGCGACTGCGTTCGGGCGGTTAAAGTTTTCGATGATCGGCAGCAGGATGGCATTGCACACGCCGTGCGGCAGATTGTGCGTTGCGCCCGGCTGATGCGCCAGTGCGTGTACCAGGCCAAGACCGGCGCTGTTGAACGCCATTCCAGCCAGATACTGACCAAATGCCATCTGCTCGCGGGCTTCCAGGTTATGGCCATCATCGACCGCTTTCGGCAGCCACTGGGTGATCAGACGAATGGCTTCCAGCGCGTTGGCGTCAGTCAGCGGATGCGCGCCAACGGAAACGTAAGCTTCAATCGCGTGGGTCAGCGCATCCATACCGGTGGCCGCGGTGACGGACGCCGGAATTTCCAGCATCACGCTGGCGTCATCTACGGCGATGTCCGGGATAATATTGGAATCGATAATGACTTCTTTCACCTGGCGCGCGGTATCGATGATCACTGCGTTGCTGGTCATCTCGGCGGCGGTGCCTGCGGTGGTGTTAATGGCAACCAGCGGCACGCCGGCATTTTTGACTTTGCCCACGCCGGAGTATGCGGTAGACGGGCCAGGGTTGGCGGTCAGAATTTTGATCGCTTTGGCGGTGTCGATCGGGCTGCCGCCGCCAAAGGCGATGATGAAATCGCAGCTCGCGTCCTGATACGCAGCAAAGCCTTTTTGCACCAGCTCTTCGGTGGGGTTAGGAAACACCTCATCGAAAAGATGATAAGACATATTCTGCGCATCAAGTGCGGTAAACAGACTATCCAGCAGACCCAGCTTCACCAGTTGACCGTCGGTGACCACCAGCGCTTTGCCCCACTGTTTGTTCGCAACAAGGTTGACCATATCGGCAATCGCGCCCGCGCCGTGCAGGCTGATTTTGGGAAGCGCCAACATAAAGCTCATGATATTTCTCCTTAAATTAAAAGCCCTATGTCCGGCGGCAGCCACTGTCGCCGGGCGTGAGCGGATAGGTTAGAGCGCGAGGGCGCTGGCGAGCGGAGTGACGCCAAAGCGTTTGCCAAGGGCAATCAGCTCTTCACGGGTGATGGTCTGCTTCATGCCGCCCATGGAATAGACTTTCACCAGCACTTCTGCGGATTTCTCGGCGGTATCGATCAAACCAAACGCCTCGTCCAGCGTCGGCCCGCTGCCGAATACCCCGTGGAATGGCCACAGCACCAGCGAATGTTTCTGCATTTCGACGGCAGTCGCCTGGCCGATTTCGTCTGTACCCGGCACCATCCACGGCAGAATGCCCACGCCGTCCGGGAACACCACCAGACATTCGGTGCTGCCTTCCCACAGCTGGCGGGTGATCACGTCGGTGCGATTTTCCAGCACGTAGGTCAGGGCGATCAGGTTGGTGGCGTGGCAGTGCATGATCACGCGATCTTTGCCGTTGGTTGCCTTGATGCGCTCGCAGTGCGACAGGAAGTGGGCGGGTAATTCAGATGTTGGCACCGCCTCATGGGTTAAGCCCCACAGGATGTGATAACCCGCGCCGTCGCTGTCCACTTTTACCACGCCGATGTTTGCGGCGGTGTCGAGCTGAACGTTGCGGAAGAATTTACCGGAGCCAGTGACGATAAACGGCGTATTCGCCAGCAGCGGCATCGGCTGGCTGAGCGCGATATAGCGCGGTTCTTTATGGAAATCAGCCTCGTAAGGGGCGATGTCGGCTTCGTCCAGGCGCAGCGTCAGGTTACCGCCGTTACGTTCATCCCAGCCTTTCAGCCAGGCATCAGAGGTGGCTTTGATCATGCCCTGGACGAACCAGGATTGAGTGATGGATTGCATAGTATTCGAGTTCCTGTTAGGTGGTGCGGGGTTTACCCCTCACCCTAACCCTCTCCCACAGGGAGAGGGGATTGTCCGGTTTCGGTATTCACCCTCTCCCTGTGGGAGAGGGCCGGGGTGAGGGTTGTTTACCCGCGTTTACTCAAAATCTCTTTTTCATACGCGCGGACGTTCTCCAGCCACTGGCTGCCCGCAGGCGTGTCGTGGCGCTGGCAATACATTTCCCACACTGCCTGCCACGGCAGGGATTTCTGCTCTTCCAGCAGCGCCAGGCGTGCGGTGTAATCGCCTTCCGCTTCCAGCTGACGCAGCTCATCCACGGGTTCGAGCAGCGCGCGCAGCAGGGCTTTCTTCATGTTGCGGGTACCGATAACCCACGCCGCGATGCGGTTGATGGAAGCATCAAAGAAGTCGAGGCCGATGTGCACGCGGTCGAACAAATCGTTGCGCACTATTTCGCTCGCGATAGCCTGAGTTTCGTCATCCAGCAGTACCACGTGATCGCTATCCCAGCGCACCGGGCGGCTGACGTGCAGCAGTAGACGCGGAACGTACAGCATGGCGGAAGAGATTTTGTCGGAGATCACTTCCGTCGGGTGGAAGTGGCCCGCATCCAGGCACAGCGCGGTCTGGCGGCTGGCGGCATAGCCCATATAGAATTCGTTGGAGCCCACCGTGTAGCTTTCTGCGCCGATACCGAACAGCTTGCTCTCCACTGCATCAATGTGGTGTGCCGGGTCCAGTTTTTCGCTAATCACTTCATCCAGCGCGTTCATCAGACGCTGACGTGGCGCCAGACGGTCTACGGTGATGTCTTTCATGCCGTCCGGGATCCAGATATTCATCACCGATGGCGTGCCCAGTTGCTCGCCGAAGTAAGCGGAGATACGGCGGCTGGCCTTGCAGTGATCGATCCAGAACTGACGAATTTTTGCGTCCGGGTGGGAGAGGGTAAAACCGTCGGCACTCAACGGATGCGAGAAGCAGGACGGGTTGAAATCGAGACCCAGGTGATTCGCTTTCGCCCATTCCACCCAGTTTTTAAAGTGTTCCGGCTTGATTTTGTCGCGGGAAACCGGCGTGTCGGATTCCAGATAAATAGCGTGCAGATTCAGACGTTTTGGCCCCGGGATCAGGCTCAGTGCCTGTTCCAGATCGGCACGTAATTCCGTTGCATTACGCGCTTTTCCTGGATAGTTACCCGTCGCCTGAATACCGCCGGTCAGATTGCCCTCCGGGTTTTCAAAACCGGCGACATCATCGCCCTGCCAGCAGTGCATGGATACCGGCAGGCGATCGAGCTGACGCAGGGTCTCTTCGACGTCGATGCCAATGGCGGAATAACGCTGTTTCGCCAGTTCCCAGGCTTGTTCAAGTTGAGTGGTCATGCGCAAAGCTCCTTTGTCAGTCGTTTTTGCTGAAACTGCGCAACGTAGCGGGCAATTTCATGTTCAGAATTAGGTGTAAAGGTGGTCAGGCCGTAGTTGCCGGTTACCACCTGACGGAAATCATCTACGGTGCCCAGTTCTTCCAGCGTCATCAGCTGCACGCCAATATTGCCGAGCGTGGAGGCCTCAATCGGGCCCGCCACCACCGTCACGCCGCAGGCGTCGGCACAAAGTTGGTTGAGTAAGTGGTTCTGGCAACCGCCGCCGACGACATGCAGCTGGCTGAACGGTTTGCCGCGCAGGCGCGCCAGTTCATTCAGAATGTCGGCGTAAAGCAGGGCAAGGCTGTCGAAAATACAGCGCGCCAGTTCGGCAGGGCGCTGCGGCACCGGCTGCGAGGTCTCGCGGCAGGCGGCCTGAATTTCAGCGCTCATGTTGTCCGGGTTAATAAAACGGTCTTCATTGGGGTTGATCAGGAAATGGCAGGCGCTGAGTTGTTCCGTTTCTGCAATCAATGCAGGCAGGTCAGTGATGTTCTGCTCTTTAATCACGCGCTGAAGCAGCCACAACCCCATAATGTTTTTCAGCACCCGATAACGCCCTTCTGCGCCGCCTTCGTTAGTGATATTGGCTGCCAGTGCATACTCGCTGGTATAAGGCGTGGTGCTTTCAAAGCCCATCAGCGACCAGGTACCGGAAGAGAGATAAGCGGCGTCTTTGTTTGCCAGCGGCGAAGCAATGACTGCGCTTGCCGTGTCATGGCTCGCGACGGCCACCACCGGGATTTTGTTGCCCAGCGGGCAAATCCAGTGACCAATCACGTTGCCAGGATGCGTTGGCGTACCGAACCATTTCGGCGATGCGCCGGTCCAGTTCAGCAGGTCTTCATCCCAGTTATCGGTCTGAATATTGACCAGCTGCGTGGTGGTGGCGTTGGTATATTCCCAGTTCATTTTGCCGGTCAGGCGATAGCTGAAATAATCGGGGATCAGCAGGGCATGGGCCACTTTGGCGGCGATTTCCGGCTGCTGTTCAACCAGCGCGCGTAGCTGATAGAGCGTATTAAACGGCAGGAACTGAATACCGCTGCGGCGATAGATTTGCGCTTTCCCGAGCTGTTCAATCGCCCGCGCCATCACACCGTCGGTGCGGCTGTCACGGTAGGAGACCGGCAGGCCAACGCGCTGACCGTCGCGGTTAAGCAGAACGTAATCCACGCCCCAGGTGTCGATGCCGATGCTGTCGATCAGGATGCCCTGTTCGCACACCTTGTTCAGGCCGGTGCGGATCTCCGCCTCAAGCCCGTCGATGTCCCAGGTATCAAATCCATCCTGTTTTTGCAGGCAGTTCACGAAACGGTGGATTTCGTGCAGTGAGAGTGTGTGTTGCCCGGTGTCATAGCGGGCAAGCATCACGCGTCCGCTGGATGCCCCTAAATCGACGGCCACACAATGGCGAAGAGTCATGGCTGGAGTCCTTCTTAATGTCATTGGACCCAGTCTAAGAAGCGCGTACGAACGTGACCTTCTCATCACTGACAGCAAAATGGGCGGCTGGCAAGAAAGCAAAGGTAGACGTGAGAGAGCTCACAATTTCCGCCAATTGCCCCGTATTGCGCGGGTGTGACGCTCTCCGCAATTCCCGATCTTTCCCGGCCTTTCTTGAAAAAACGACCGGGTTTGCGCCCTTTGCTGTCGAAACTTTAAGGTGAGGTCAGCCACCCCCGATTACTATCCTGATAACTTTTCTCATTTAGTGGGGGCGTTATGACCGTATTGCACAGTGTGGATTTTTTCCGTTCAGGGCGATTACCTGTAGCGATTGAACCGCGACTTCCGCAGCCCGCTTTTCCTGAGCATCATCATGATTTTCATGAAATTGTGATTGTTGAGCAGGGGACCGGTATTCATGTTTTCAATGGTCAGCCACATACCATTTGCGGCGGCACGGTCTGTTTTGTTCGCGATACGGATCGCCATCTTTATGAGCACACCGATAATCTTTGTCTGACCAATGTCCTTTATCGCTCACCGGAAGCGTTCCAGTTTCTTTCCGGGCTCGATCAACTGCTGCCGCAGGAGAAAGAGGGTAATTATCCTTCCCACTGGCGGGTGAGCCAGAGCACGCTGCAACAGGTGCGCTTTATCCTCGATCAGATGGCGCAGGTGGATGACAACATGGACGCGGCAACGCTCGCCAACCGCGAAATTCTCTTTATGCAACTGCTGGTGTTGCTGCGTCGTGGAACCCAGGTTGCGGGCAGTGTTGATAACGACGCGCGTCTGAATCAGTTGATGGCCTGGCTGGAAGATCATTTTGCGGAAGATGTTTGCTGGGAAGCGCTGGCCGAGCAGTTTTCGCTGTCGCTGCGCACGCTCCATCGCCAGCTTAAACACTCGACGGGCCTGACGCCGCAGCGTTATCTCAATCGCCTGCGTTTGATTAAGGCCCGCCATCTGCTGCGCCACAGCGACGAAAGCGTAACGGATATTGCCTACCACTGTGGCTTTGGCGACAGCAACCACTTTTCCACCCTGTTCCGCCGGGAATTCGACTGGTCACCGCGCGATATTCGCCAGGGCCGTGATGCCACCTTGCAGTAACGCGGCGGCTATCAACGTTTTCTCAGCGTAGAACTGCGACAATAGTGCGTTATAGGTCGTGAGGTATGGCTGTGTCGGGTCACTTAGTTCTGCGAAAAGAGGAATTCTTTGCCCGCCCTGGGCAAGCGGTGGCGGTCGCCGATCGTTATCCGCAAAACGTCTTTGCGGAGCATACCCATGAATTTAGCGAGCTGGTGCTGGTCTGGCGCGGAAACGGCCTGCATATGCTCAACGATCGCCCTTATCGCATCACGCGGGGCGATCTCTTCTACATCCGCGCGGAAGATAAACACTCCTACGCCTCAGTTAACGATCTGGTTTTACAGAATATTATCTACTGTCCCGAGCGGCTGAAGCTTAATCTGGACTGGCAAAACTACCTGCCCGGCCTGAACGGCAGCGCCTGGACGCCGCACTGGCGCATTGGCAGCAGCGGAATGACCCAGACGCGGCAAATCATCACCCAACTGGAACACGAAAGCCGCAAAGATGAACCGCTGGCGAATGAAATGGCCGAGCTGCTTTTTGCCCAACTGGTGGTCTCATTCAAACGTTATCGCTACGCCACCGATAATCTGGAAGCGACGCAAAGCGAAGCGATGCTCGACCGATTGCTGAGTGCGCTTGCCGGAAGCCTGAACCGCCCTTTCTCGCTGGATCTCTTTTGTTCGCAGGAAGGTTGCAGCGAACGCGCGCTGCGTCAGCAGTTTCGCCAACAGACAGGCATGACCGTGAATCACTATCTGCGTCAGTTACGCATCTGCCACGCGCAGTATTTGTTGCAGCATACAGATTTGATGATCGGAGAGGTGGCGATGCAGTGCGGTTTTGAGGACAGTAACTACTTTTCGGTGGTGTTTAACCGCGAGGTGGGGATGACGCCAGGTCAGTGGCGTCATCGTACCGGAGTGGTTGCCTGATTAGCTGGCCATACCCAGCCCAACAATATTCGCCGCGATGATAATCACCACGCAGCCGACGCTCAGCACGCCGACCGGACGGCGACCTGCATTGGTCCACTCTTTCAGTACCAGCCCAACCAGACCTCCGCACAGCACGTAGAAGCTCATGTGCAACATCCAGCTGATGTATTCATACTGCGCCGGAATTTTGGCGTGGCCCCAGGCGTAGAAGAAGAACTGCAAATACCACATCAGGCCGCCCAACGCGGAGAGCAATACGTTGGTGATGATCAGCGGTTTTGCCAGCGAGAAGTCAGCTTTTACCGACAGGGTTTTAACTTTTGCCAGACGAATGAAGCAGAAACCGAGGTTAATCAGCGCGCCGCCGCCCATGATAACGACGTAGCTAGGCAGCGCGACGTAGAGCGGGTCAACGCCCAGCGCAGCCGCCGCTTCGTGCATCGGTTTTGCAGCACTCATCGCGAATGACATCCCCGCTGAGAAGATGCCACACATCACTGCCAGCACCAGCCCTTTCTTGAGGTTGAAGTCTTCCGCTTTAATGCCCATGTTGCGCTCTTTCAACTGGCCCGCGCGGGTGACGATGCCCACGCCGATCAGCGCAACCAGCACGCCCAGCAGCGTCATGCGGCCGCCTTTGGTGTTAATCAGCACATCAAAGTTACCGTTCAGAATCGGCGTCATTAGCGTGCCAACAATCAGCGTAATGCCAATCGCAATCCCGATGCCCATCGACATGCCGAGATAGCGCATCGTCAGGCCATAGTTGATATTGCCGATGCCCCACATCGCGCCGAAGAGAAAGACCGGCATCAGGGTTGAGGCGCTAAATGAGCCGTAATAGGCCCAGAAATTGGGTAACAGCAGGGCACTGATTGTCCAGGGGAGAATAAGCCACGATACGGTGCCGCCAACGGACCACATCGTCTCCCAGGACCAGTGTTTGACCTTCTTGAAGGGGGCATAGAAACAGGCTGCACTGGCTGCGCCTATCAAATGCCAAAAAATGCCCATCATAATCGCATTATTCATTATTGTTTCCTCAACGGGTTGTTGTTGGTTCAGGCTTCCTGCCAACCCATTGAGCTTAAAAAGTATGCGATTTAATAACCTTCCGGTAATTGCCACTGAGATTCAAAAAATGACCATCAGAGCAAAGTCGTAGTGAGTGGCTTCACACTTTTACATTCTGTGTAAAAAGCGAGGCGGTTGTGCCTTTTTCATTGATAGGCAACGCGTTTATGACCTGTAAGCCCCGTAAAATCAGTCACATAACAAAAAGTTATAACCTTATAAAAACTACGGCATTGATAATCATTTTCAATATCATTTAATTAACTATAATGAACCAACTGCTTACGCGGCGTTAACACTTTGCCGCCCGACAATAATGGAGAAGATTATGAGCTATACCCTGCCATCACTGCCTTATGCATACGATGCCCTGGAACCGCACTTCGATAAGCAGACGATGGAAATCCATCACACTAAACACCACCAGACCTACGTGAACAACGCGAATACCGCGCTGGAAAGCCTGCCGGAGTTCGCTTCCCTGTCTGCTGAAGAACTGATCACCAAACTGGACCAAATCCCGGCTGAAAAAAGAACGTTCCTGCGCAACAACGCCGGCGGCCACGCTAACCACAGCCTGTTCTGGAAAGGCCTGAAAAAAGGCACCACCCTGCAGGGTGATCTGAAAGCGGCTATCGAGCGCGATTTCGGTTCCGTTGACAAATTCAAAGAAGAATTCGAAAAAGCGGCTGCAACCCGTTTCGGTTCCGGTTGGGCATGGCTGGTGCTGAAAGGCGACAAACTGGCTGTTGTTTCTACCGCTAACCAGGATTCCCCGCTGATGGGTGAAGCTATCTCTGGCGCATCTGGCTTCCCGATTGTGGGCCTGGACGTTTGGGAACACGCTTACTACCTGAAATTCCAGAACCGCCGCCCGGACTACATCAAAGAGTTCTGGAACGTGGTGAACTGGGACGAAGCTGCTGCACGTTTCGCGGCTAAAAAATAAGTTTTTATCCATAGCCTTGCCGTAAGGTGAGGTATGAAAGCCCCCGTTGGGTAAGCCTGCGGGGGCTTTTTTTATCAGGAACTCATCTAAGAAACGCGATCCCGCAAAAAATGAAATATTGTTTTAATTTGTATGTTGGATCACTTTTATTCGTACGATGAATGTCTAGCATCTCATCATCGAAGACGAGTTTTTCAGCCGTTTCAGGAAAACCCGCCAGGCAAAAAATTAGCGATCCTGGATGAGGATGATGACGATGCAAATTAAACGTGCGATAGAAAAAATTCCTGGCGGCATGATGCTGGTGCCACTGTTTTTAGGGGCGCTTTGCCACACTTTCTCTCCGGGCGCGGGTAAATATTTTGGCTCGTTCACCAATGGGATGATCACCGGAACGGTACCGATCCTGGCGGTATGGTTTTTCTGTATGGGCGCCTCCATCAAACTCAGCGCGACCGGTACGGTGCTGCGTAAATCGGGTACGCTGGTCATCACCAAAATTCTGGTCGCCTGGGTTGTCGCTGCGGTGACCTCTCGCTTGCTGCCTGTCCACGGCGTTGAAGTGGGATTCTTTGCCGGGTTATCAACGCTGGCTCTGGTCGCCTCGATGGATATGACCAACGGCGGGCTTTACGCGTCTATCATGCAACAGTACGGCACCAAAGAGGAATCGGGCGCGTTTGTATTGATGTCGCTGGAGTCCGGCCCGCTGATGACGATGATTATTCTCGGTACAGCGGGGATTGCCTCGTTTGAACCGCATGTGTTTGTTGGCGCGGTATTGCCGTTCCTGATTGGTTTTGCGCTCGGTAATCTTGACCCTGAGCTGCGCGATTTCTTTACCAAAGCGGTGCAGACGCTGATTCCGTTCTTCGCTTTCGCATTAGGGAATACCATTGATTTGAGTGTGATTGCTCAAACCGGGCTGTTGGGCATTCTGCTCGGGGTGGCAGTGATTATCATCACCGGTATCCCACTGATGCTGGCGGATAAATTCATCGGCGGCGGTGACGGCACAGCGGGAATTGCTGCGTCCAGTTCGGCTGGGGCCGCGGTCGCCACGCCAGTGTTGATTGCAGAGATGGTACCGGCATTTAAACCGATGGCGCCAGCCGCCACATCGCTGGTCGCAACGTCGGTAATTGTGACCTCGATTCTGGTGCCGATTGTTACCTCCATCTGGTCTCGCTATGCGAAAGCGGAAAGAGTGCAGATGGACTTACGTCACCGCGTGAAATAGCTTTTGCGCGTAGAAACCGGCCTTTATGGCCGGTTTTTTAATAGCAAAAAAAGATTGAATTTCCCCCTGCAACCAGCGAGCCTTTAGGCAGTGATTTCCGTGAAACAGGGTGACGAGATGCATTATCCGGTTGAGGTTTTTATTGGCACCATCCGCGACTACGACGGTAGCCGCCCAAGTGCGATTGCTAAGGTGCAGGTAGACGGCGAGCTGACGCTGACCGAACTGGGGCTGGCGGGCGATGAGCAGGCAGAGAAAAAAATCCACGGTGGCCCGGAGCGCGCGCTGTGCCACTATCCTCGCGAACATTACGCAGAGTGGATGCGCGAATTTCCCGATCAGGCCGATCTCTTCTATGCGCCCGCGTTTGGCGAAAATATTTCAACGCACGGTTTGACGGAAAAAGAGGCCTTTATCGGCGATATTTTCCGCTGGGGCGAGGCGTTGATTCAGATCAGCCAGCCGCGTTCACCCTGCTTCAAGCTGAACTACCATTTTGGTATTGCCGATATGTCTTCACAGATGCAAAGCCGTGGCAAAGTGGGCTGGTTGTATCGCGTGGTCGCGCCGGGGCAGGTGTCGAGCGATGCACCGCTGGAGCTGGTTTCGCGGCTGAGCGAGGTTTCCGTACATGAAGCGGCAGCAATTGCGTGGCATATGCCGTTTGATGAAGAGCAGTATCATCGGTTGATGTCGGCGGCAGGGCTATCGACAAGCTGGACGAGAACAATGCAGAAGCGGGTACTTAGCGGCAAGATTGAGGAAAATTCGCGGAGATTGTGGGGTAAGTAGGCCCGGTAAGCGAAGCGCCACCGGGCATGGTGCTGATTACGTCCGCTTATACAACGGCAACCAAATCGTTAACCGCAAACCACCCAGCGGGCTGTCATCGGCCTTAACCCAGCCGCGATGCTGCTGAATAGCGGCTTCAACAATCGCCAGGCCAAGCCCGGTGCCGCCGGATTCACGGTCACGTGCTTCATCGGTGCGATAGAACGGTCGGAAGATTTGCTCTCTGTCCTCCGGGCTGACACCCGGGCCATCATCGTCAACGTTTACGGTGATGCCTTCTTTATCGACCGAAAATGCCACGGCGATTTTGGTGTGTGAGTAACGCAGGGCGTTGCGCACGATGTTTTCCAGCGCGCTTTCCAGCGCATTCGGGTTACCGTACAACGGCCACGGGCCTGGCGGATAATCGATGCTAAAGGATTTGCCCATCTGCTCGGCTTCGAAGGCGGCGTTGTCCAGCACTTCACCCCACAGTTGGTTGGCCTTCATCGTCTCGCTGACCAGCGCGTTATTCGCCTGATTACGCGACATCACCAGCAGATCGTTGATCATACTGTCCAGACGTTGCGCTTCGGTTTCAATACGCTCCAGCTCTTTGCTCTCTCCGCTGCGGCGACGCAACAATGCGGTGCCCAGCTGCAAACGCGTTAACGGCGTGCGCAACTCGTGGGAGATATCAGAAAGCAGACGTTGCTGCGCCGTCATCATGCGTTCCAGCGCCGTCACCATCTGGTTAAAGCTGGCGCCTGCGGCTAAAAACTCCTGCGGGCCGGCCTCCAGTTCAGGATGCTGACGCAGGTTCCCCTGGGCGACTTCATCGGCGGCGTTTTTCAGTTTACGCGCCGGTTTTGCCAGGCTCCACGCGAGCCATAACAACAGTGGCGAACTGACTAACATCGTCACGATGAGCAGCAATAACGGGCGGTCAAACAGCAGGTTGATAAAATCGGACTGTGAACTGCTGGCAGGTCGAATCAGGTATAACTGGTAGTTATCTTCCCCATCGCGGATGGAGAACGGGCCAACCAGCTCAACGCGGCCATATTTTTTCTTTTGCGGGTGATCTGAGTTATCTGATTGCCCGATAAAGTTGCGAATGATCTGCATTTCGCTGCGTTCTGCGCCGATCACGCGGCCTTCGCTGGTAACCAGCAGAAGGCGTTGGCCGGGCGGCGCCCACTTATCAATGGCACGGAACAGACGACGCCACCACATCAAATCGTTCGGTGGATCTGCCGCCAGCTCTTCTTCAACGTGCTGCTCAATCATCATGCCCTGGCGCTGTTCGCTGTCCAGCAGCTCGGTCATTTGACGAGAATCGAGCTTCGGTAGCATCAGAACCAGCATCAGCACCAGCGCCAGCGTTAACCAGAAAATGGCGAAGATGCGTGCGGTCAAACTTCCTATCATGAAGCCGACACCATCAGATAACCGCGACCACGCAGGGTTTTAAACCACGGATGCCCATCTTTACGTTCCGGCAGTTTGCGGCGCAGGTTGGAGATGTGCATGTCGATAGCGCGGTCGAACGGGGTCAAGCGCTTGCCCAGCACTTCCTGACTCAGATGTTCACGGGAAACTACCTGGCCGAGATGCTGTGCCAGCAGATAAAGCAGGGTGAATTCAGTGCCGGTCAGTTCAAGGACCTGCCCATCAAAGCTGGCTTCCTGACGGCCCGGATTCAGGCTCAGGGAATCAACTTCAACGGTTGGGGAACCGACGTCGCTGTTTTGCTGCTGTTCGCTCCAGTGGGAACGACGCAGAATTGCGCGTATACGCGCAACCAGCTCGCGATCGTTGAACGGCTTAGGCAAGTAGTCATCTGCGCCCAGTTCAAGGCCCAGAACGCGATCCAGCTCGCTTCCGCGCGCGGTAAGCATAATAACGGGGGTCTGGTGTGTCTGACGAAGCTCTTTAAGCGTGTCGATACCGTTTTTCTTCGGCATCATCACATCGAGCAAAAGCAGGTCGATGCTGTCGTCCAGAAGTGCCAGCGCCTGTTCACCGTCATGGGCTACCAGAACGTTGAACCCTTCCATGTCGAGCAACTCCTTTAACAGGGAAGTGAGCTCGCGGTCATCATCAACTAATAAAATTTTATTCATATTTTAAATACCTCCGAGGCAGAAATTACGTCATCAAGGCCCGCTAATCCATGACTTTACGTTGTTTTACACCCCCTGACGCATGTTTGCAGCCTGAATCGTAAACTGTCTCTCGTTGAATCGCGACACAAAAGTTTTTGGGAGCAAGTGATGCGCAATGTTATCGCTGCCGTCATGGCCTCAACACTGGCGCTAAGTGCTTATAGCCAGGCAGCTGAAGTCGTCACCAGCGTTAACTGGCACCCCGCTGAGGGTAGCACGCAGCGTAGCAGTCAGGGTCATATGTTTGACGGCATAAGTTTAACCGAACATCAACGTCAGCAGATGCGAGATCTGATGCAACGTGCCCGGCATGACCAGCCGCCCGTTAATGTTAGCGAAGTAGAGACGATGCATCGTCTCATCACAGCAGAAAAATTTGATGAAGCCGCTGTACGCGCTCAGGCAGAAAAAATGGCGCAGGAGCAGGTTGCCCGCCAGGTAGAAATGGCGAAAGTGCGCAACCAGATGTATCGCCTGCTAACGCCAGAGCAGCAAGCGGCTTTAAATGAGAAACACCAGCAACGTATGGACCAGTTGCGTGAGGTTGCCGGGATGCAGAAAAACCCAACGACAATGTTATTTAGTAGTACCCGTAGCAACCAGTAACAAACCCTGTTTTTCCTTGCCATAGACACCATCCCTGTCTTCCCCCACATGATGTGGGGGTTTTTTTTATCAGGCACTTAGAAAAAATCCCTTATAAATCAATCCTCCTTGCAACAGCCATAAGCAGTTACAAGAAGGATATAGCGCTACGGGTGTAGACAAGATGTAGACAACATTGTCACACCATCAGCCCGCCGCCAAGAGGGTTTAACGTTACTGCGTGTTGCAGGTAATCAGGTGCAAGGTGAGCGTAAACCATCGTCTGTTGTATGCTGGCGTGCCCCAGAATTTGCTGTAACGCAATAATGTTCCCCCCGTTCATCATGAACCAGCTTGCGAACGTATGTCTAAGCACATGCGTGGCCTGCCCGCGTGGTAAGTCAGGCTTAACCAGCCTGAGCCGTTCGCAGAAGTTTTCATAGTCAACTTTGAACAGTGGCCCGGTGTCGCTGGTCTTGATCTCTTTCTCCAGTTCTTCCGATATCGGCACCGTGCGCTTTTTCCCATTTTTGGTCTTAAGGAACGTCACACGCCCGTGATTAACCTGCTCACCTCGCAGCGTGCTCCCTTCACCCCAGCGTGCGCCAGTGCTGAGGCATAGCAGTGCTACACGTCGATCGTCGCCGGTCAGAGTATCCAGCAATTTGCTGATCTCTGATTTGGCGAGATAAGTCATAGCTGGCGGCGCTTCTTTCAGTGGTTCCAGACCCTTACAGGGGTTTTCCTTTCTGAACTCTTCCAGCTTTATCAACGTGCTGAACATCCCGGACAAACGGTAAATATCCCGGTTGATCGTTGCTGCGCTGATACCGTCTTCCAGCCGTTGGCTTCGGTGCTGTGCAATCATTCGCTTGTTCAGTCGGTTAACGGCTGGATCACCAAGCGCCCTGATTGTTTTATTCAGGTGCCGCTTTTCAATCTCGCCATTTTCCTGAGTCTGTCCATATAGCAGCCACCAGGTATCTAACAACTCGCTTAAGGTGCGGCGGTCAACGCTCGCGCCCAGCCATTCTTTTTTGTCGGCGTTGGCTAATACATAACGCTCAAAAAGAACTGCCTCTTGTTTCTTCTCAAATCGCCTGCGGATACGTTTTCCGTTACGTCCGCGCGGCCATACGTCCACTTCATATTGACCACCTTCGAGCTTCTTAATCGACATAAGAAAGCCCTCCGGCGTTTATTTCCCCATCCTGATAACAGATAGTGAAAATGTAATGTTTATAAACAGTTAACCAGTTTGTTTCTCGGAGCGGTCTGATCCAGTTGACTCTGGCCCAATGTGTGCGAGGGCCGGTGCGATTTGACCAGCTTGAGGGGCGGTCTTATCAGTCATAAGCCAGAGCGTGTATTTTGCGAAACGTGAATGCTGAGTGATCTTAAGCAAGATATCGCTACCAATACTCTCCACTCTTCCTGTCTCGTAATACTTCTGCGTGCCAGCAGGTATTCCAGTTAATTCAAAGAATTGCTGCCTTGTTAACCCCTCCGCATCCCTGATAGCTCTGATTTTTTCACCCACGCCGCTTGACGGGGTAGGGATCTCTACCATAACATTCTCCTTAAGGGTGGTAATCTCTACCATGAGCAACCGCCAATATAAGCAGTTACAAGCCGAAATAAGCGCCTAGCGCTAATGCGGAGATTAGCACAAATGAGTGGAAGACTTGAGCGGGGCAACAGAAGTGACGGAATCCATGTTGCTGAATTCCGCCGTAGTTATTTCCGGAATGGACGTTATGCAGGGACGGTTAAAACTAGTGGCTCCGTTTCGGGGCCAGTGAAGAAGCAAGTTCAGCTTTAGCAATGTATTGCTGGAGGAAGGTTACGGTGTCTTTTGCTTGCTCAATGGTTAAACCAGTAAACAACTCGCCTGCTTCGGGCAGTTTTGTCGGTGTAGCTAAGTGGTAGTGGAAGCGTAAGCAAGCCAGGTCATTAGCAACGAGGTATTCAAGTTCAGCAGGAATGTAGATAGGTACTTCTTTCTGAGACATAAAGATCTCCTTTCTGGTTGTGTGGAAACTCCAGAATACCACGCGCCGGGCGTGGCTAAAAATCCCGGCATATCTTCAATGAGAGGTGATAACGCTATGACAGACAAAGAGTTAGAGGGGTTCATTGAAGTGCGTCATGCCGTTGACGCGGTTCCATACCCTAAATTTGCCGAGTTAATCGGTAAGAAGCCCGCCACGGTTAAGAGCATGATTGAAGACGGTAAGTTGCCGATCATCCCGTGGAAGAACCCGGACAGCCTGGGCGCCCGTGCTGAGAACTGGATCTATATTCCTGAGTTCAACCGCGCAATGCGTGAAGCCTACTACAACCGTCCGAGAGAGCAGCGCGACGCTTGGTTGCTGTGGATCGGTCTTTGAGGTTATCGCGATGAGCCAGAAAACAGCCAACCACGAAAACCGGGTGCGTGAATGCAACGACATTCTGGACACCCATTTAAAAGATATGCAAACGGGCTTCATGATTCGCACCAATAGCGGCGAGTTTATGATCAGGGATAAAAAGCTGATTAAGAAAATAACCAAAGACGTGGCCCGCCATGTTGATGGTGAATTGCTTAAATTGGGAATGTGAGGGGGCTTTTGTGGCTGTGCAATTAATACAGTTAAGTCGTCATTCATATTTATATCGTGGCTTCACTATTCAGAAATGCCCGCGTAATCCTTTTACGTTTAAGCACTCTTATCGTATTTCCAGCAATGGCGATTATTATGGGCGTGACTTTGCTTTAGCGGAAGCCATGCGCACGGTTGATCAGATGTATAAGCAAGGGGGCAGTAATGCACGATGAAGGCCCATCACTGGCAAGCCTGCTTAAGCACGGGTGCCAGGTTACACACTTCAAAAACTCACGCGGCTGGCTGGAAACACCAGACGGAAGATTTTTTAAGCCCGAACCGGCGAAGGTTCAGTTTATCAAAGGTAAAAATAAACCATTTATTTATACCCAAAGAATAAATAAAGGCTTCCTGCTTACACTGGCTGAATTATTTAAAAAGCTAATTAAGTAATTCGGTTTTAAAAAATCAACTCTGTTTTCTCCGCCTCTTTATCAAGTGGCGGCGGTTCAACTCATTCTTTTTTTGAGGAAGAGATTATGACCAGACGTGATCAATATAGCTTCATTTTGCATGTTCTTTTACCTGCTATCGAAAATGAAGGCTTAACCATTAAAACCCGCCGTGATGGTGAGTTAACCCTTTCTGCCACTGGATCAGTAACCACAAATTTTATCAGCACCCTGCGCCAGCACTGCATTGAAGAATTGCAGCGCCCTTCTATTCCAGCTTCCCATTACGGAGTCCTGTAAAATGATCCGCCCGTTCATCAAATGGGCAGGGGGTAAAACCCGTGTCCTCCCTGACCTGCTGCCGCATCTTCCTAAAGCCGACTGCCTGATCGAACCGTTCGTAGGCGGCGCATCGGTATTTCTGGCGACTGAATACCGCCGCTATGTGCTGGCTGATATCAACCCGGATCTTATTAACCTGTATCGGGAAGTCACCCGTTACCCGGACTTAGTGATCGATGCGGCCCGCGAACTGTTCAACAGCAAGAATAGCCCGCAGGGGTACAACGAAGTCCGAGCCGCGTTCAATAAGCAGGTAGGTACGGTAAAAAGCGGTGGGTTGCGTTATGGCGTAGAAATGGCGTGCATCATGCGCGCTGCTCAATTCCTGTATCTGAATCGCCACGGTTATAACGGCTTATGCCGCTACAGTCGTAAGACCGGCTTTAACGTGCCGTTTGGCAAGTATAAGAGCGTCTACTTTCCTGAAAATGAAATCCGCCTGTTTGCAGAAAAGGCCAACGATACAAAGGCAATATTTCTTTGCGCGCCGTTCCAGCGTTCTCTACAGGTCGTCACGGGTGGCGATGTTCTCGTTTACTGCGATCCGCCTTACCTGCCTGAAAGCAAAACAGCCGATTTTACCCAATACCACACCGAACCATTCACGGAAGACAACCACCGCCAGTTAGTCCAGGCACTGCTGGAAGTTAACCGTAAGCATGGCGTGAAGGTCGTCATTTCCAACAGCGACACCGAAGCCACCCGCGCGATTTATCAGCCTTTCAAGATGCACGAAATCAGCGTGCAACGTTCCGTCAGCACTGACAAAGACAACCGCCAGAAGGCCAAAGAAGTGATCGGCGTGCTGCCTGTCTGCGACTGCTGCGGGCGTTACGGCGGCGGTTGCCCTGATTGTGGCGCCGTGATGGGTGATGCGACTTACAACGCGATGGTTGCGGCGGGCACGTTTGACGATCTGGAGGCTTTTTAATGAATCTTATAGACGCCTGGATCGTTGAAATCATAAGCGTGAGTCGTGGCGAGATTGTGCCGTATTGGTTGGTTGAGGCGAAAGTAACAGCTTATGGAAGGGAGTCAGTAACCACAATTCTGAAGAAATCAGAAGAGGAAGCCAAAGCCGTTAAAGTAGGGGATGTAGTTCAAATATGACCACGGAAACCCGTGGCCGTCGCGCCCCTTCTCCACCTCCACCGTATCCGGGTAGCACTGACAATGCTATCCCTTACGCTTATGGGGGAAACAAACCATACCAGCCTATTGGCGTTGATGTAGCGCCGGGGCTGGATGGTTTCGACTATCTCACGCCGGACGGCACGCGTAAGCATATTGCGTTCAGTGAACTGGTAGCGGAAGACGAAAAGCCGGAGCGCAGCAAGCTGCTGCGTCGCCGTCTGGCTTCACTTCCGCAGTATATCCGCCGCCACTTTGCCGCGAAGCTGGATGCACTGGACGCGAAAGACCGCAAAGCGGCAGATCACTGGATGGTTAATACCTTTGAGCGCCACGTATTAACGCGAATTGATAGCGTGAACAGTGTTTACCAGCCTGACACTGTGATGCCCGGCATTCTGCTGCCAATCCGCGATCAGCTGTTCCGTATGCTCTGGGCAGGGAAGAAAGAGTTAAAAAGACTGGCTTATACGCTTGCCGATATCTTTACGAGCGAGTTTATACGCGAGTCCGATCACCAATTGGCACGCACCGGAGATCCTGAGTTCGCGGCGCTTTCTGGCTATGGCCGTATTGCGTCGCTGGCGGTGCATCTGAAAACTCCGATCCCCGGCTGGACGGCGTATTGCAATGAAGAACTGGAAGCGGAGGACGCGTTACGCGCGGTTCTTCGCCTTGAGTCACCGCAGTGGTGGTTAAACCGCCTGCGCCGTATCCATGCCCGGTGGCGTGAGCATTTGATGATCGCTGCGGGATACGTCCAGAAAAAATCTTCCCCATACAGTAGCGCCCCATGCCTTACGGAATGGTTGGCCCAAAAAAAGGCTAACCGTGAATACCTTAAGGCTATGGAACTGGAAGACCAGGACACGGGCGAACGCATTTCACTGATCGATAAAGTTGCCGGTAGTGTTGCCAATCCGGCCAACCGTCGCCGCGAACTCATGACGAGAATGCGCGGATTTGAAGATCTGGCGAAGCTGGAAGGGCTGGCCGGTGACTTCTACACGCTGACAGCACCTTCCCGTTACCACTCCATGCAGCATAACGGTCGCCGCAATAATAAATACTGTGGCGCATCGCCGCGCGAGACGCAGCAATATCTTTGCAAAGTCTGGGCGAGAACCCGCGCAGCGTGGAAGAGAAAAGGGATCCGCGTCTTTGGTTTTCGCGTGGTCGAACCGCACCACGATGCAACGCCACACTGGCATTTACTTCTTTTTATGCGCCCGGAATGCGTCGAGCAGGCGCGCGAAATCTTCCGTAAATATGCCCTGAAAGAAGACGGCAACGAACCGGGAGCGCAGGAAAACCGCTTTCAGGTTGTGCCGATCGATGATGCCCACGGCAGCGCAACCGGCTACATAGCGAAATACATTTCGAAGAATATCGACGGCTTCGCGCTGGATGGTGAGAAGGACGACGAAACCGGGGAAGACCTGAAAGAAATGTCACTCCGCGTTAGCGCGTGGGCATCGCGCTGGGCTATTCGTCAGTTTCAGCAGATCGGCGGTGCACCGGTCACGGTATATCGCGAACTTCGCCGCTTGGGCGATCGCGAACTGGTGTTACACCCTGAACTGGAAACCGCCCGGCAGGCCGCTAACGGTGGCGAATGGGATAACTACGTATTAGCCCAGGGTGGCCCGTTGGTTGAGCGCGATAAGCTGCGCATCCGTCTGAATTATGAAACCACTGAAAACGGCAACGCCTACGGCGATAACGTCCAGCGAATCACCGGTATCTATTGCCCGATTACGGGCAATGACTCTTTGATCTTCACCCGCACCACTCAATACAAAATCGTGCCGAAGCGCCAGAGCGCTGACGGTGTGGCCGTTGACGTTGGTTTTTCAGGCGGCAGCGCCGCCCCTCGGAGTTCTGTCAATAACTGTACGCGGGATCCCGCGGCAGGTGCTGACGGTGTTGAACATGCCGCCAGCGAAGCTAAAGGACAGTCAGGAATGACTGTGCCAGCTGAGGGCGTGACGGTGAATTTTGATGCGCTTTCACGGCAGGAAAAGCGAGAACTGGCGCAGCGGCTTAGTGACGATGTGCGAAGTAAGCGGAAAAAACGGCCACCGGAACGGGAAGACGGGGCCGGGCTATCCGTGAAAGAGCAGCTGATCAGTGAACTGCTGGCGCTGCGTGGAATTGATGCCAGCGCCGGAATGGTCAGATCGATGATGGCCGGTGCGTCAGTGGCGTGCGGCGATCTTGTTATGACCGTGCAGGACGGGCGGCTGGTAGCCCGTAACCGCGCAGGTTCCGGGCTAACGGTAACTCTAACTGACGAAGGACTTAACACAAGTAGGCGAACCAGCAGTGAATTGCCGTCGCAGATTATGGCAATGAAGCAACAAGCAAACAATCTCATCAATCGTATGAAGGTAGCGTTTAGACATGGGAAGTGTGATTTATGAAACATACTGTAATTTCATATAGTATTCCGCTTTCCTGTTCGGTGAAAAAGTGCAATACTATAAGTAGTCCAGTTGTTTGTTTTTATAATTCGTTTAAAATTAAGAGGTTATGATTAAGATGGGCGACTTAAGTGGTATTCAGTCAGATTTAGCCCAGCTAGTTAGACTGGTAATAGCTGAACAGTATGACGATGTTCGGTTGTATGTCGCTCGCTTGGTGCGCAAATATCGGGAAACTATGCCTGCTCTATCGGAGCAGCTTGATCTTTATTTACGGAATAAACCGCAGAAGCCTGCACAAGGGCTGCGTAAGGTTACGGTGCCAAAACCAACTCAGTCTCAGGCCATGCCTGTGGACGAGGATTCAAGGCTAACCTTACTTAAAGCACCAAATGAAAAGATTACCAGTAAGCCATTGCTTTCCAGTCAGATAGAAGACTCACTGGATCAGATTATTCTTGAACGGAAGCATATCGACCGTCTTAAGGCCCTTGGCTTACAACCAACACGTTCCGCCATTTTTGTTGGCCCACCAGGTGTGGGTAAAACGCTTACGGCAAGCTGGTTAGCTCAGAAATTAGGTGTTCCTTTTTACGTTCTGGATTTAACTGCTGTGATGAGTAGTTATCTAGGGAAAAGCGGAAATAATCTTCGGGCGGCTCTGGATTTCGCAAAGAAAGGGCCGTGTGTTCTTCTGTTAGATGAAATTGACTCAATTGCAAAAAAGAGAAGTGATGATTCTGATGTTGGAGAATTAAAGAGACTTGTTACTGTGATACTTCAGGAAGTTGATGAATGGCCTTCTTCAAGTCTGTTACTTGCAGCAACTAACTTTGCTGAGTTGATTGATCCGGCACTATGGAGACGTTTTGATTTGGTACTCAATTTTGAGAAGCCAAATAGTGAAAGCATTAAAGAAGCTATTAAACGCTTTTTAGGCCCTGACTACGCAATTTTTGCACGTTGGATCGATTTGCTTGTCATTATGTTCAAAGATGAATCTTTTAGTAATATTGAACGTTCTATAAACAAATTCCGTCGCTCAGTTGCTTTAGGTATTTCTTCAGATGAAGAGTTAATTGAATCATTCATTAAAGATGGTTTGTCAGAATTAGATCGAAATGAGCGTAAAGAAATAGCTGTTAATTTAAAAAGAAACTCTAAATTATCCCAGCATGCCATATCAGACTTAACTGGAGTCAGTAGGGATACAATTAGAAAATATAGTCCAAAAAAGTCTAACGCAGCATAGGTAAGGAGTATGTATGGCGAAAACTAATTTTCTGATCGGACGCGGTGAATTGTTAACCAGTGATATTCCTAGTCCTAAAAGAGTCCCAGGAAAAGCTGAGGTTTACTCTCTTTATGAATCGAAACAACGCTTATTGCCGCAAATTGCATCTACTATCGAAAACTTTGCAAAGTTACCCAATCGGGCGTGTCCTAATGATTATGCCGTAGCAAAGTTGACTGTAAATCCGAGCTATATCGCGCGCTCTTTTTTCCCTGCGAAAATGCTTAAATCTACCGGATTGACGTCAATTGGCAGCAGGGCGGTTAGAATTACGCCTCAAAGCTGGAAACGCAAAGTTGCTGTGTCAGAAGTCACTACGACACAAATGTTTATTGCTGGTAAAAGAGAATCCTTCGAAGAGTTACCTCATTGGGTGTCCGGACTCAAAGAGTTAACAGACGAAGCGATTGATTTTGCTCGTATAGAACAGTTTGAAGCCTATTTACCTGAAGAGCGTATTGTTACCGCAGGTGATATGGATTCTTCGTATTTTGAAGTTGGTGTACATTTGCTGGCAGATGATGGACAAGACTTGATTCAGCAACAATTTGTTCGGTTCGCGTCAACTCTGAACATCAAGGTACATACCTCATTAGCTTTTACTGCTGGTACGTTGTGGTTCGTGCCAATTCAAGCTGATCGAATTGCCATTGACAAACTTGCGAAATTTACATTCGTACGCGTAATTAGACCTGTGCCAAAATTACGTGGAATCAGGCCGATACAAAGAGCTTCTGGCCCTTTAGCTCAGTGTAAATTGCCTACGGAAGGCCCAATATCTTCAGAAATAAAAGTCGCCATTCTTGATGGTGGCTTGCCATCAGAGCATGCTATATCTCCTTGGTTAAAGTCTTATAGAGTTTTGGACGATCATGCGGAAGATGATCCTGATGGTTTAGAACATGGTTTGGCTGTATCTTCTGCTTTTTTATTCGGGCCAATTAGTAACAAGTCAGAGGTGCAAAGACCATACTCTTATATTGATAACTTAAGAGTTTTAGACAATAAGACCTGTCAGGAAGATCCGCTGGAGTTATATCGGACTTTGGGCTTTATTGAAGAGGTTCTTCTGTCTCGACAGTATCAGTTTATTAATCTAAGTTTAGGCCCTGATCTACCAATTGAAGATACGGAAGTTCATGCTTGGACTTCTGTCATAGATGATTTATTAAGTGATGGCGAGACGCTAATGACCGTTGCTGTTGGGAACAATGGCGAAATGGATCGTGAGTCTGGTAATGCAAGAATTCAAGTACCATCTGATTGCGTTAATGCCTTGGCTGTTGGTGCTTGTGATACTGTCAATGAAACTGAATGGAAACGAGCGCCGTATAGCGCCATTGGGCCGGGTAGAAGTCCCGGCGTGATGAAACCTGATTTAGTTGCGTTTGGCGGTGATATAGACGAGTACTTTCATGTTTTGGGAAAAGGTAAAAAACCTGTAATCACACCGCAACGGGGAACAAGTTTTGCCTCACCTTACGCTTTACGTGCAGCCGTTGGCGTTCGGGCTATTTTAGGTAGTGATTTGAGCCAACTGGCGATCAAAGCTTTGTTGATTCATGCTTCAAAACCGCTTGATCACGCCTGCGCAGAAGTAGGCTGGGGGAAACTGCCTGAAGACTTGAACGACATTATTGTCAGCCCTGATGGTGTCGCACGTATCGTCTACCAAGGTGAATTGAAACCTGGAAAATACCTACGCGCTTCTCTTCCCATCCCTGAAGGTGGCTTGAAAGGTAAAATAAATTTATCGGCAACTTTCTGCTATGCAACAACAACTGATCCGCAAGATTCGGCTTCATATACAAAGGCTGGCCTAGAAGTAACATTCCGCCCAAATGATTCAAGAATTAAAGACGGAAAACAGAATGCTGAAACTAAGGGATTTTTTGAGCTAGCAAAATATTCAACTGAAAGTGAGCGGCGTTCTGACATGGGCAAATGGGAGACCGTGTTGCATAGCTCGAAGAACATGCTGGGATCCACTCTAAAAAATCCTGTGTTTGATATTCACTATAACGCCCGTGAAGCAGGTGCCAGCATAGCGAGTCACAAGGCGGAAAAGATAAAGTACGCTCTTATCATCACCGTGAAGGCAGCGAAGCACCAAGACCTGTATAACGAAATTTTACGTGCTTACAATCAGGTACTGGTTCCAATTCAACCTCAAACCTCCATCCCAATTCGGTCATAAAAAATTCATTACAACGAACCCCTCAAAACGAGGGGTTTTTTATTTGCACAATAGTGCACAAATTTGCACAATTTTTTTGATGCTGTTTATGCCTTTTCCGCCCTGTGGCGGCGCGGTCTGGCTCAGGATCGAGAAATGCACAAAAAACGAAGCAAATGTCGCGCGCAGGTGACGGGGGAACAGCCCACGCGACGGATGGTCGGGAGGTGATGCCTTTAATTGCTATTCTCCGGCCTTTTTCGCCTTCTCCGCGCGTTTTCTCACGTCTGGATGTGTTCGGGGTAAATTGCAGATTGCGCCTGCCAGAATGGCGCTCATGCGCTCTGAGTGAGGGGCGTTAAAGGTCGTACCGGGTGGGAATTGGGTGGTGGCCGGTCATGCGGAGATTGAAAATTACTGAAGGAGAACCGCCGCAGGATGTGCGGCGGGTGAAGCGGCTCACTCGTCTTTGAGCAGAGCGTAGGGATTAAAGCGGATCACTTCCTGACCGAGCCAGTCATTGACGCCTTTCATTGCTTCCATTACGGGCAACATTTCGTTGATGGCAAAGACGCGCGCGGCCTTCTCAACATCACCGAGCGAGCCGTTGCCTTCCGGCATTGCGCCCATCAGTTGCGGCGGGATGCGGTGAGCGTCGCGGAGATCGTTGCGCGTTGCTGATTTAATGTTAAGAAACTCATCCTTTGCCGATATCTGGCTGAATGGCAACAGTTGCACACCATCTTTGCCGCCGCCCGGTGCGTGGATCAGAACGTTTTTGAAGGAGCCTTTCCCTCTGGCCTGTGACAGCGTCTTTTGCACCACCTTGATGCTTTCCTGATCCACCTTCTCCGAACCGACATAGAGAATACATCCGGCGTGAGAGCCGTTGTCATAGTAAAGTTTGCGGAACCTGTCGGCAGAATGGGACAGGCTGGCGGACAGAAGCGCCCCCATGTATTCCGGCATACCGTAGATTTCCTGATGAATGTCCGGGTTCATGATGTGGCAGATCTCGCCCGCCTTGAACTCGTATTCATCTTTCCACTGCCGAATAAACCAGTAGGTATCAAGATCGCTTCCCCGTCGCGTGTTCAGCGCCGGAACATGCTTAAGTTTTAGCGGCTCTCCCAGGCGATTAGACCGACGCTCAAGATAGGCATTGCCGAAGACAAACCAGTCCAGTGCAAACGCAGAGAAGGCCTGACGTGAGAGTAACGGGTGAGGGATATAGCACCCGGTCAGCACATTACGCTTGAAGTAAAGCGCCGACTGATGCAGCGGGGACTGTGCGAACGCACGGGTTAACCCTTTCCAGTCTATTGGCGTCTCGTAGTACCGACCATTATCGACGCAGCACATGCTGTCCAGCAGATCATAGCCGTCTGTTACTGAATATGGCCCGTCAAACGTGAAGGCGCTGAGCGCCGGATCGCTTCTGAGCGCGTCAGAAATATCAGGCTGTTCGGCACCGCCACTGCTGGCAGTGTGATTGTTTTTGTAGGTGCGCTTCTTCATCAGAACTCCATAGCAAACCCGCCGCTGCCACTCTCCTGGCCCAGCGGTTCGTTAATAATGGCGAGCATATTCGCCCAGGCTAAATCCCCGTGGCTGACGCCGCGCGAGCGGTCAGTGTCATAGGTGATGAATCCGCCCGGCGTCTTTACCTTGCGAACAGAGTTAAAGGCGTTGATCAGGGCGCGCTCGCTGCGGTCATATTCCCATCGCCCGGCGCGGATCAGCTGTAGCATTTTCAGCACCAGGGCGCGCTTTGACGTCATTGACATGGTGTAGGGCATCGCCATCGGGAAAAACTTCTTCACTATCTGGTAAACGGCTTCACCATTACCGCCCGTCACGTCGATGCCGACATGCTGAACGTTGTATTTGAAGGTGAAGTTTTCGATAACTTTCGCCTGCTCTTCAAATTCAAGGCCGCGCACCTGTTCCGTTTCCACCGTACGGAATTTACCGCCCGGCACCAGTGGCGGAACCACAACGCAAATCGCGCCGCTGTCACCGTTGCCGCTGCTGCCGTTGGCGTCATAGCCTATCCAGACCGGGCGATTACCCATCGGCCTGGACGCGAAAGGCTTCCAGTCCGGCCATTCGTCATAACCATCTGCCCCGCAGCTAATCAGTGCGTTAAGGTTGAAGGCTGACTCGCCATCGCGAACGAACTCGCACATGTACAGGTTGCGGAATTCATCCTCGCTGTTTTCATCCTGGATCTCTTCAAGGTCGGTATATTCCCAGCCGTGGTCTATCACATCTTTCAGGGTGACAATCTGACGCCAGGTTTTATCCGGGCATAACAGCCCGCTGTTCAGCGTTTTCCAGCCCACATCAAACGCTTTGCGCTGTGCCTTCGGGCGTTTCTCATTCCAGCGATCTCCCGTCCAGAACGGGTAGGCCTCATGGGTCTCGCCTGACGGCGTGGAAAAGTAGGTACGCGTCAGCCCCTTCAGCGTTGCCATCGCACCTGCAACCCTTCGCAGGTTGGTGAAGTTGCTGACCCAGAAGAATTCGTCAAACTTCAGGTTGCCCGTATATGACTGCGCTGTTGCAGCGGACGTGCCGAGGAAATGCAGCTCTGCGCCGTTACTCAGTACGATTTTGTCACCGCCCTTAAGCTCAACGTCCACCTCTTCCGCCATCTTCTGAATGAATCCCCTGAACTGGTGCGCCTGACGGCGGGATGCAGACAGAAATATCTGGTTGCGCTGGTACGGGTATTTCACATCATCGCGCAGCGCATCAAGCAACGCCTCGCGTGCAAAGTACCAGGTTGCGCCAATCTGGCGGGACTTCAGTATCATGCGGTTTCGGTGGTGGCGTTGCTCATACCAGCCGCGTTGATGCCACGAAAGGGAATCAAGTATTTTCTCCCGCAGCGCGACGATCTGTTCTTCGGTGAAGTGGTTTTTCAGCTTGCGCTTGCGTGGCTTTTTGCCCGCGCCAGCCCCTGCCGGTTGTCCGTCAGACAGCTTTTTCAGTTGCCGGGTCAGCAGGTCAATCTCCTTGAAGTCTCCCCCGGTCTTGTCTTTCTTGTCCGTAAGCTGGATGAGGCGCGCATCCATCGACTGGCTGACGCGCTGGACGGGCGGTGTTTCATCCCATTCATCGCGTTTCTTCCAGGCGTAAATTGTGTTCTGATTAATCCCCATCAGGCGCGCGATCTCCGCTGGCGGGTAGCCCTGCCAGTAAAGTTGTTTTGCCCTCTGACGTACAAAAGCGTCCTGTATCATCTGCCCTCCACCGTTTATGGAGTGAAGATTACCCCGCGCGCGATCCCGCTATCGCCCCCTTTATGGTCTGGCTTTCCTCCGACAACAAAACCTCGTTGAGACAGCAAGTTACGCTCTGCCATCATGGCCGTACAGAAACCACTCAACAGGATTATCGACATGGCTAGCGCAGCTAAACCAGCCCGTAAGAAATTCCGCGTTGCTGTCTCCGGTGCCACCGTTGACGGGCGTGAAATTCGCCCTGAGCACCTTCGTGATGCAGCAGCAAACTACAGCCCGGACGTGTACGGCGCACGCGTCAATGTGGAGCACTACCTTTCGCCGTTCCCCGGCAGTGATTTCGGCGCGATGGGTGATGTGACGGCGCTGAGTGCTGAAGATATCAGCGAAGGCCCGCTCGCCGGGCGCACCGCGCTTTACGCCGAGATCGAACCTTCTGAGCGCATGAAGAAGCTGACGGAAGAAGGTAAGAAAATTTACTCCAGCATTGAACTGCATCCGCAGTTTGCGCTTAACGGCAAGGCGTATGTCATGGGGCTGGCGATGACCGATACCCCGGCCAGCCTCGGCACCGAGCGCCTGAAATTTGCCGCGCAGCAGCGTCAGCAGGTTATGTCCTTCAACAATCAGCAAGGTGAAGCCCCGCTGTTCACCGATGCCATTGAGGCAGAAATCATCGAACTGGCCGAGCAGCGCAGCGATGAAGGTAAGCAGTGGTTCGGGCGCGTCATGGGGATTATCGGCAAAGGCCGTAAATCTGACGGTGAGCAGTTCAGCCAGGTGCGTGACGCCGTGGAGAAAGTCGCCCAATCCCATGCCGATTTGCTGGACAGTTTTAATGACCTGAGCCGCGCCCGCGAGCAGGACAGCCAGGCCATCCAGAAGCTGACCTCCGATCTTGCCGCGCTGACCAGCAAGCTGGGAAGCACAGACGCCAATTTCAGCCAGCGGGAACCCGCGAGCGGTGGCGCTAACGCGCAACTGGCTGATTACTGATATTCACAAAGAGAGCAGAGAACATGGATAACAATACCCGCCAGCTATTTGATCAGTACATCGCCCGGCAGGCACAACTCAACGGCGTATCAACCGCCGCTGTCGCTGCAAAATTTGCCGTAGATCCGACGCGTCAGCAGCGCCTTGAACAGGCCGCACAGCAGGATGATTCTTTCCTGAGCAAAATTAATGTGTTTGGCGTAAACCAGCAGATCGGCCAGAAAGTCCTGATCGGCAGCAAAGGCCCGATGGCTGGCGTAAACAACAGTGTTACCAGTCGTCGCAACCCTGGCTCAAATCATTCAATGGAGCCGTTCGACTACATGTGTCGCAAGGTCAACTATGACTACGGCATCAGCTATGAACAGCTTGATGCGTGGGCGCACATGCCGGAGTTCCAGCCGCTGATCAGTAAGGCAATGGCCCGCCAGATGTCGCTTGACCGCATCATGATTGGCTTTAACGGCGTGAAGTACAGCGACCCGTCTGACCGTGCCGCTAACCCGCTGTTGCAGGATTGTGGCATTGGCTGGCTGGAAAAAATCCGCCAGGAAGCGCCGCACCGCGTTATTTCCAATGTGACGATCACCTCGCGCGATGAAGATAACAAGATTGTCGCAAAAGGCACCTACGGCAACATTGGCGCTGCGGTGTACGACGCCAAAAACAGCCTGATGGATGAATGGCACAAGCGTAACCCGGATAACGTAGTGATTCTGGCGGGTGACCTGCTGACGAGCAGCAATTTCTCGGCCATCAACGCCTTAAGCCAGACCAACCCGAATACCGAAATGCTGGCCGGTCAGCTGATTGTCGCGCAGGAGCGCGTAGGCAATATGCCGACCTTTATCGCGCCTTACTTCCCGGTAAATGGCGTGCTGATCACGCCGTTCAAAAACCTGTCGGTGTACTACCAGCGTGGCGGTCTGCGCCGGACGATCAAAGAAGAGCCGGAATACAACCGTGTCGCAACTTATCAGTCGTCAAACGATGACTTCGTCATTGAAGACTACGGCAATGTTGCGTTCATTGACGGCATTCAGTTCGCCCAGGCCGAACCGGCAGGCGAGTGACAGAAGCGGCGGGGCATTGCCCCGCCATGACGGGGAGAAGTGACGATGTTAACACCGGCACAACGACATTTTCAGAAGGTCATGGCAGAACGCCGGGGCCAGGCGGATGAAGAATCCGATATCCAGCGCACCGCGCATGAGCAAATTCTGCATCGCCTGCGTATGGACTTGTCCCGCCTCAGCGGCGTGCAGTCCGAAGAAACCAAAGCCGAAATGAAAAAATCCATGCTGCCTGAATACGAGGGATGGATTGAAGGCACACTCGACGGCGACAGCGGGCGGCAGGATGAAGTCATTACCAGGCTGATGGTCTGGGCGATTGACTGTCGTGACTATGCTCTTGCGTTGAGGCTGGGGCGCTATGTAGTACGCCACGGGCTGACGCTGCCGGATAACTTCAACCGCACGGCAGCAACCTTCCTGACCGAAGAAGTGAGCAAACCACTATTGACGCTCGCGGCCGCTGATGCCGACGCTGATTTATCGTCTGGTGTCGCCGTGCTTGACGAAGTGGCGGAAATTGTCGCCGACAGTGATATGCCCGATGTGGTGCGCGCCAAGTTGTGCAAGGCCCGTGCGCTTGCCCGCCGTGGTGCGACTGATATCACGACCAAAGCTGAAGCGCTGGCGCTGTTCCGTGAGGCGCTGACGCGTAACCCCAACGCCGGGGTAAAAAAAGAGATTGCCACGCTGGCCCGTGAAGTTAAGAAGCTGTCTGCGGATGGCGGCACGGGTGAAGGCGATACGGCCAGCACCGACAAAACTGACGGTACTGCTGAGCCTGTTCCTGAAAAGAGCACCACCGCCAGCGCAGCAGGTAAAGCGACGACGCGTAAAACCACGACTAGGGCGGCAACAGGCAAAGCGACAAAGCGCAAGCCTGCCAGCCAGAAAAAGAATTAACGACTTCGGCCCCGTCCGACAGGCGGCGCGGGTGGATATCTGCCTGTTCACGGTCTTTTAACCACCCGCCCACCGCCTGATTTATGGGAGATAAGTGCATGAGCAGCCTTGTGGCTAATAAGCGCGTGTTGCCTGCCGACAGCGATACCCCCGATGTTGATGATGGTGATACCACCGTCAGTGCCGGGGACTTCTGGCCGGTGATTAAACTCGCCGATCTCCGTCTGGCCGCGCGCATCACAGGTGGTATCACCACGTCCAGGCTGATGCACGTCACCACGGAAGCGGTAGCCCATGTCACCGCACAGTTGCTGGACTGGCGCACCGGTCAGCTCAAAGCAGGTTTTCACGCGCTGGAAGATGTGCCTTCAGCCCTGCCATCAGGTGAGATGGAAAAGCTGATGATCAACGGTGAAAACGTGAAGGTCTACCGCTTCCGGCGTGCGGTTTATTCGATTGCCAGGGCGCTGGTACTTGAAGGTTATCGCGATGTTGATACCACGGCGAAAGGCGACAAAGACGCCGCCGCGCTTGACCTTCAACGGGATGATCTGTGGCGGGATGCCCGCTGGAGTATCGCCGACATTCGCGACACGCCGCGCCTCTATGCGGAGCTTTGCTGATGAAAGTGAAGGCATTGCAGGGGGATACGGTGGATTTGCTTTGCTGGCGTCACTACGGCACCACGCAGGGCGTGACCGAAAAAGTGTTATCTGCCAATCCCGGACTGAGTCAGCAGGTTTTTCTTGATGCCGGTCAGGAGATTGAACTGCCGGAAATCGCGAGCAAAGCGCAGCGGGAGATGGTGCAGCTTTGGGATTGAGAGGTTGCCATGAGCGACGTACCTACGGGGGTGCTGGAACAAACAATGAAATGGATTGCTACATATCTGCCGACGCTGTACGCGGCAGGTGCGGCGTTGAGCATATCGGCGCTGATGAGTCTGTATGACGGCCAGTCAATGCTGAAAACCGCCACCGGTTCACTGGTCTGCGGGATTGTCACGCTGGCAGTTGCCGGATCGCTTGAATATCTGGGCCTGCCATCCAATGCCGTCACCTTCGTGGGCGCGTCAATAGGATTTATGGGGGCTGACAAGGTACGCAACAAAGTGACCGGCTTTATTGAAACCCGTATCGGAGGGGCGAAAAGTGGAAATGAGTAAAAACGGACTGGCCCTGCTCAAAAGCTTTGAGGGCTGCGAGCTTACCGCCTATCAGGATGCAACAGGTGTCTGGACTATCGGCTATGGCTGGACGCAACCCGTTAACGGCGTGCCGGTCGGTAAGGGTATGACCATCACTCAGGCAACCGCCGACAGCCTGCTGAGCAGCGGCGTGGTGCAGTATGAAAAAGGTGTGACAGGTCTGGTGAAGGTAGCCGTTAATCAAAACCAGTTTGATGCTCTCGTTGATTTTGCCTACAACCTGGGCGTTAACGCCCTGGCGGGGTCAACACTGCTGAAAAAACTTAATGCCGGGGATTTTGCGGGCGCAGCGAATGAGTTTCCGAAGTGGAACAAGGCAGGCGGCAGGGTTCTTAACGGTCTGGTTAGACGCCGTGCCGCTGAGCGCTCGCTGTTCCTGTCATGAGCTGGTTACTGTCCCGCTGGAAACCTGTGCTAATTGCGGTGCTCTGTGGTCTGGCTGTCTGGTGGTTCAGTCATCAGTGTTATACAGCCGGGTACAGTGACGCCAGCGCAGAGTGGGCGCTGAAATGGAAACAGCGTGATGCTGACGATGCTACAGCACTGGCTAAGCGGCAGACAGAGGCCAGGGAAGAAGAACAACGCCGACAGGGTGAAGTTGATGAGATCAGAAAACAAGCCAGCCAGCAGCTTGCTGGCGTCAAGGCTGATGCCGATCGTGCCCGTGCTGCTTCTCGTGGGTTGCACGACAGGGCCGATAAACTTGCCAGGCAACTGGCCGAACGTGAACGCGCCTGCGGTGCCGATACTTCCGGCAGAAGCGAGACAGAAGCCAGCGGAGCCGTATTGCTCGCCGACCTGTTCCGCCGCGCTGACGAGCGAGCGGGAGATCTGGCAAGAGAGGCTGATGAGGCAAGAGCCAGAGGGCTGGCCTGTGAAGCCGCATACAGTTCAATAGCGACTCCGCCTAAGAGGTAGCGCCATGTTAAAAGCTGATTCACTACGCGAGACCCTGACCAGCGCTAACAAATGGTGCAGGGCCAACCCTGAAGCCTTCACCGTTTTTGTGGAAGAAGGGAATATCGAGACGACCGGCGAAACGCCGTCGTTTATGTACCGCTATACCCTGGTGCTGTTTGTGATGAATTTTGCCGGTGATATTGATGATTTCACGTTGCCGTTAATGGCATGGCTCTGGCACAACCAGCCCGATCTGTTGCTTAACCCGGAGAAGAACCGGGACATTAAATTTACGACCCTTATCAACAACGACGATACCGCCGACATTCTGTTTGAAATGCCGCTGCGCGAGCGCGTGAAGGTCACTCTGGATGAAAACGGCATTCCCAGGGCAGAGCATTTGCCGGAACCTAAACCACGCATCCCGTCAGCGGACGGCGACTGGAGCGCCATCTTTGAGGACGTGACGTGGGAGGCTGACGCGCATGAGTAACGATCTCTTCCGTGAGCTGGATCAGGTATTCAGCGACATACTGGCGGGCACTTCGCAGGCCGGACGTATTCGCACCGCCCGCGCGGTTGGTCAGGTACTGCGAAAGAGCCAGCAACAGCGCATCAAAGCACAGCAGAACCCGGAAGGTTCGCCATATCCTGCCCGCCGTCGCCGGGTGCTGCGTTCTCAGCAGGGTATTGTGTTTGTCTGGCAGGGTGAGATCCGCCGCCTCAAAAACTGGCACGGTGGCCGGGGGAAATACGGGCGCACCATTACCGGCTTTGACGAAGAGCGCAACGATATTCGCACGTTTTACCGCAGCGATATTGAGCGTTACATCGAGATCAATACGCGCTCAGTGCGCCGCAGCACAGCAAAGAAAGTGCCGATGTTTCAGCGATTGCGCAGCTATCGCTTTCTCAAAATGCGCGCTGATGCAGGCGGTACAACCGTGGGCTATGACGGCGTGGCCGCGCGCATTGCGCGTGTGCACCAGTACGGCCAGCGCGATCAGGTCGGGCCGGGTGCCTTTGCTAAATATCCTGTGCGTGAGCTGCTGGGCTTTACCGCTGGCGATGAGCAGATGATTACGGAACAGGTAGTTAACAGCCTGGGGAATGCTGCACGATGAGCGCTGAACTGATCCGCCTGCTGGAAAATATCCTCCGCGTCGGCGTCGTTATTGCCGTTGATGAAGAGAGCTGGCGCGTGCGCGTGCAAAGCGGCGAGCTTCAGACCGACTGGCTGCGCTGGAACACCACGCGCGCCGGGGCATTCAGTATCTGGGTGCCGCCTTCCGTGGGTGAGCAGGTCTGGCTGGGCTGTATTGGTGGCAATCCTGAAACGGCGGTCATTATCGGCAGTCTCTACAGCAACGATCACCCTGCACCGGGCAGCAGCCTGAAAGAGATTATGCTGACAGCGCCAGACGGTGCCTCTTTTCGCTACGACGCGGAGGCCAGCGCACTGGAAGCGCAGGGCATGAAGACCGCACATATCAAAGCCTCTGCCAGCGTCACGCTTGAAACGCCGATCGTAGAATGCACCGACCATCTGAAAGCGCGGACGTTCGAACTGTCGGAGGGTGGCACGATGAAGGGCAATGTTACCCATTCTGGCGGATCGCTTTCGTCTAACGGGGTGACGGTTCATTCGCACGTGCATGGTGGTGTGCAGGGTGGCAGCAGCAACACCGGGGGGCCGAAATGACAGTCCGCTATACCGGGATGAACCCGGACGGCACGGGCCAGCTTACCGATACTGATCAGCTGTGGAATTCAGTACGCGACATACTGACAACGCCGCTGGCAAGCCGGGTGATGCGCCGGGATTACGGCAGCATGATCCCCGATCTGCTGGATGAGCCACAAAACGAAGTGACCCGCCTGCAATGTATGAGTGCGGCAGTGATCGCCCTGACGATGTGGGAGCCGCGTATTGCCCTGAACGGCATCAATATCAGTTATTCAAAGGATGGCGCTGTCACCGCTGAACTGGTCGGCATTATCACCGAAACCATGCAGACGGCTGGCACAGCGCTGACGCTCAGGAGTGGCACTAATGGCAACAGTTGATTTATCGCAGCTACCACAGCCGCAAATTATCGAAGTGCTGGACTTTGAAGTCATTCTCAGCGAGGTGAAAGCCGTCATGCTCGCGGCATTCCCGCAGGAACAGCAGGCTTCTGTTGCCGCTGCGCTGGAGCTGGAATCCGAACCGCTGAACGTGATCGCCCAGGTGGTAGCTTACCGTGAAATGATGCTCAGGCAGCGGATTAATGATGGCGCGGCGGCGTGCATGTTGAGCCATGCCGTATCGTCCGATCTTGATAATCTCGCGGGCAACCTGAACACCGAACGTCTGATCATCACCCCGGAGACAGCAACCACTGACGCAGTAACGGAAAACGATACCGCACTGCGTTTGCGGGCGCAGGCTGCGTTTGAAGGGCTAAGCGTGGCGGGGCCAACCGGCGCATACGAATATTTTGCCAAAAGTGCCAGCGGCAAAGTGGCGGACGCCAAAGCGATCAGCCCGTCGCCTGCCGTGGTGGTGGTCTCTGTCCTGTCCACCGAGGGCGACGGCACCGCCAGTGCGGAACTGCTGGCAACGGTGGATAAGGCGCTGTCTGCTGACGATAAGCGCCCCGTTGCCGATCGTCTGACCGTTCAGGCGGCAGAGATCGTGAATTATCAGATTAATGCGCTGCTGTATTTCTACCCAGGCCCTGAGTCTGAACCTATCCATACCGCCGCGCAGGACGCGCTTCAGTCCTGGCTGAATCAACAGGGCAAGATTGGTCGTGATGTTGCCAGCTCAGCCATTATGGCGGCGTTGCATGTTCAGGGTGTGCAGAGGGTGGAGCTGCTGGAGCCTGTCAGCGATATTGTGATCGCCGATACGCAGGCAGCACGGTGTGAGTCCTTCACGATCGAGACCGGGGGCACAGATGAATAACAACATGCTGCCGCCTTCGGCCAGCGGTTTTATGCGCAGTACGGAGACGGTGACGGAGCGGCTTACCGATATTCCTGTTGACCTGCGCAAGCTGTGGAACCCGGACGAGTGTCCGACTGATCTTCTGCCTTATCTCGCCTGGGCGCTGTCTGTTGACCGCTGGGATAAGAACTGGTCAGAACAGACTAAACGGAAGGTGATTAAAGCCTCCTGGCTGGTTCACCGTCAGAAGGGCACCATTTCCGCTTTGCGCCGCGTCGTTGAACCGTTTGGCTTTCTGCTGCGCGTGATCGAATGGTGGCAGAGTGGCGAAGAGCCGGGAACATTCAAGCTTGAAATCGGCATTCAGGACGAAGGGATCACCGAGGAAACCTATCTTGAGCTTGAGCGCCTGATTGACGACGCAAAACCCAGAAGCCGTCACCTTACAGGCCTTTCACTTTCACTTCAGACGCAGGGGTATATCGAAGCCGGGGCGGGGTGTTATATCGGCGATACGCTGACCGTTTATCCCTATTTTCCTGAAACCATATCCGTAGGCGGTGCTGACTACACCGGCGCGGCAGTCCATTTAATTGATACCGTGGAGATCGCAAGTGGCGACTAAATATTTTGCCCTGTTAACCAATATCGGGGCGGCAAAACTGGCAAATGCCACGGCATTGGGTGCGCAGGTTGAGATCACCCAGATGGCCGTGGGCGATGGTAACGGCGTGCTGCCGACACCGAACCCGGCACAGACCGCGCTGACGCATGAGCTGCGCCGTGCGCAACTGAATATGCTGACTATTGACCCGGTTAACACCAATCAGATCATTGCGGAACAGGTTATACCGGAAGACGCGGGCGGATGGTGGATCCGTGAGATTGGCCTGTTTGATAAAGACGGAGATATGATTGCGGTTGCCAACTGTGCAGAGACTTATAAACCGCAGTTGCAGGAAGGTAGCGGGCGCGTGCAGGTGATTCGCGTGATCCTGATCGTCAGCAGCACCGAGGCTGTGACGCTGAAAATCGATCCGTCAGTGGTGCTGGCAACCCGTAAATATGTTGATGATGCCGTTATTGAAGTTAAGGCATACGCCGATGATGTGATGAAAAAGCACGTAGCTGCTGCAAATCCACACAAGCAATACCCACTGATAGCCAATGCATTAAAAGAAATGGTTGATGCTGGACTGGTAAATCAGATTCTCGAAAACCTTCGTTTAGGAGCAGGCGCACCGGCAATCGGTATTCCGTTCTTTTGGCCGTCGTCGGCAATGCCAAATACAGTGATGGATGAATGGGCAGATATGGTGTTTCTGAAACCAAACGGAGCATCGTTCT
>NZ_JBSPEI010000021.1:0-88374 GCF_055796175.1 Pseudocitrobacter sp. 2023LY-00077
GCTTTATTGTAGGTGGGCCAGTTGGTGATTTTGAACTTTTGCTTTGCCACGGAACGGTCTGCGTTGTCGGGAAGATACGTGATCTGATCCTTCAACTCAGCAAAAGTTCGATTTATTCAACAAAGCCCCTAATAGGCAGTGATCTCCCAATACTTTTACGATTGTCGAAAAAAATCATTGTCTTATGCGTTTTTTGCTCCTCCCTCTGTTTTGGGTACCCCCGTGTCCGTAGATGAAACTAGCTGAAACTTGTACAAGATACACTTTCATCGTAAGGAAATCCTATACATATAGAATCGGTGACGTGAATTAAACTGTGCCATACATTGGACTGGCTGTTGAGCTACACAAAATCAGGGATGAATATCTCTCAGGCCCCTATCAATCCTTGCTGCGATTTTACTGGTAGGAGATACTCCTGAAACTAAGAAGTGTCGATTCAGATTATGGTGCCTTTCGAAAATTGAGATATCTTATAAAATGGGGGCCAGGCCAATCACTTTTGTGATAATAAAGCCAGTATAAAGTGGTTCCAAAATCCTTTAAGATCTTGGAACCATAATGAAAATCACATCAGATCCAAAATTTCTGCAAAACTATTAATTGAATAATCCGGTTTAACTCTTGAAAATGATTCCTTCAGTTGCTCTTCTCTTTCAACATCTTTATCAGTCCAGTGTGTTATTTTCACTAAAATTTCCCATAGCTCGGGAGCAAACTGACGACCATAGCGAGCCCAAACAGCTTTCATTCCAATAGACTTTGCCATTGATATATCTTTAGTAATAGAGTCACCAACATATACCGCATCTTTAATATCTACATTTTCAGTGAGACAAATGTGCTCCAAGAGTTTTGGGTTAGGCTTAGATTCAGCACTAGATAACCTTATAATAAAATCATCTTTTACTGAAATAACTTTTGCGTTTTTAGGATTGGGGTGGAGATTGTGATTGTCTTCAATTGTGTAAAGGTGATCAAAAAAATCAATGACATCAAGCTTATAAAGGCGATACAAAGAATTATATTCTAAAGATTCAGTATGACCGACAATCTTAACACCACGCTCCCTTAAAATATTTAAAGTATCCCTGACAGTAGGGTATAATTTCAATGTATGATTGCGCTTTGAGCTAAAAGCAGAAAATACTCGCGTGAGTTTTTTTTGTAATAAAATCTTATCATTGGTCCCAAAATAAGAAATAACAGATGGCAACTCTAGAGTAGCAAACGGTTTTTCAGAATTACCAAACCTCTGATGAATGACCTTATACTCGGACAAAAGTATATCTAAAGGAACATTTATCTCCTTTGATAGTTCCTCAGCCATAGCACTAAATGATTGGGAATAAAAACTTACCCAATCGTACAGTGTATTATCCAAATCGGTGATAAGTAATTTCATGATAAACCTTCAATAGCATAGGTTGCCGTTTCATTTGCTCCGTTCTGTCTATCGAGCTTGAAAAATTTGAACGCTAGCTTTTCACCAGAAAAATCCATTATACATGCATAGTTAGCACAATCTTGATTTGGCAATTCTGAACTAGCAACCCCTGAACTTCCCAAAGAAATAATTTGAAAAGTATGTTCAGGATTTGAAGCCGAGACTGGTTCTAATGGAGATAGTATTTTTTTTATTGTAATACAACTACTTCTATGCATATGCCCATGAAGAATATAGTCAACTTTATGTTTCACCACCCAACGCAACAATCTCTCCGCATCTAGTGTAACACTATATTTTGAATCCAAATAGGCATCTTCGGCCTCATTAATTGAAGTTAGGTGATGATGGAGCATAGCAATTCTTGTGACCCCCCTTTTTTTAGATATATACTCCCCACTTTTGTTCATCCATCCCATAGATTCCGCAACGTTACTGAGTTGTTTCTCACCGATAAACCCCATACCCAAAAATGAATCTTTAACTTGTTGTAAAACACATGAGTTCAAGGCCGCCACTTCAACTACTTTGTGCCCTCCCAATAAAAATTTTCTTCCTTGCGAGAGATCTTCTTCAGGTTTTCTTTGGAAAACATCTTTATAAAATTTTATATAGTTTTCTTTGCTTCCTTTATGATAGTTTTCTGCTAGAGTTGCCCATGGAGTATCAGTAGTAGGCTTTCCCATTATTTCAAAATATTGTTCTTTAGAAACCAAACCAACATCATGATTCCCTGGGCAAATAATTATATCATCCGGTGTAAGGCTAAGAGAAGAACTAACATCTTTGATGAATTTCGAAGCCAGCTCAAATCCCTCAACCTGTGATTGCCAAGTCAAATCACCTGAAATAGCCAATCCGGCACATTTATTTCCATTGCTATATTTGTCTGCCAACTCTACTACACGAGAAGATAAACATTTCTGTTGATCATTATCTTGCGCTGGAAACGCATGCTTGCCTTTTCCGTTATCGAAATGAATATCTGAAAGCCAAATTATAAACTCCCCTTTTTTTTGGCTATATTTTTGGTTGAAATTATAAGGAATATAATGGGATGCTAATAATTCATGCTGAAGATCAGAATCAATAGCAGGTCTCACCTTCCAAATTGTTCTATCTTGTTCTTTTAATTCAGTTACTGAAAAAACAACTTTATTGAAAAGCTGTTCATCTAAATCCTTTGAGGTGGTGAATAATGAATCTAATGGAATATAGGATAAGGTTTTGAGAACATCATCATTATCATGAATTTCACAAATTTCAGAAACTTTTAACCAACCTAACAACTCATCTTCATTATAATACCTTGGTGTTTTTCTACCATTATCAGGAGCCTTCTTCTTGCTATCCCCAGCAGCTGAGGAGCAGACTTCTTTTAATTCGGCCCTATAGAACTTTAGTCGCCCTGAATCAAAAAAATATATTTTGGTGAGATTTTCGGCAGCAATTCTTAGTTCTTGTGATGGAAACACCTCACCAGATTTTGCCCACCATCCCCACCAAACATCCCCTTCCTCACGAGCAATTTGGTTATGCTGTTCGATGGTAAATCCTTCACTTTTTCCTAGATCACGGAACCTAAAAATGTAAGTCTCTTTCATTTACTTCATCCTTAAATGCAATGGTTTTATAATATCTTCGTTTTATCAGTAAATCATAGTGAACTCAAATTCGAGTCTTATCTTTTTGAGAATAGCGTTAAGTAAGGTAATCACCTCGCTACCTTCTTCCAGTTTGCCTGATTACACCAATACGATCCGGCAGCTGCTAATGCATGTTCATTCAATCGGCTCGCTTAAATCAATGAACTCAATAGTCTTTGCTAAAGGTATAGATTGACGGGGAAAGTCACGTCGCAGTCGGCGGGCTAACTCTCCCAATGCATCACTACGATCCATCGCATGATGGACTAGCAAAGACGCTACCTGCCGAACCTGAGCCTTTGCGCCAGGCTCACGACTATTATCCTGCCCGCGAAGTGCATTACGCCACCCCAGTGTTGCCCTGTTTACATCAATTTGATCCAGCACTCGAATTAAGCCTGAAGGCTGGACTTGCACGAGGAGACAAAGAAACATCAGAGCCTCATTGTAAAAAGTGGGGCTGGGCTGAGATAACGCCTCTGCTAGCCCACTGTAGTGCGGTTCAAGAAATGTAGAAACCAGTGTTGGCTCCGACTGAGCAATCCTCGCCAAAACTAATGCTCCCAGTTGCCAATCGACATGACCCCAATGGCTGAGTGCAATGCGTCTGCCCGCGGCTATATGACGTAACGCGCTAGCCGGCGCGATGGCTGCGAGATGCGTCGACATGTTGACGATACGCGGCTCATTGCGCGCAATCATCTCCTGAATTGCGAGTCTCGCTGCTGGTACGATGTGCGCAACTCCGAGCAGCATTCTCGCATCGCCGATATTTTCCGCCCAATCCGAGCCTATCGCTTGGTCGATCTCGCTCCAATTGAGTGCTAATACCGTCTCCTCGAACTGCTTTGGCGAGGCCTTATGCATGAAGCTAAGAAGCCCTGCGGCAGCTTGGAAGTTTCGTTGCGTACTGCGCGACAAAGAGATCGCGAGATCCTTAGGCGACCAGCAACGGCAGATTTTTCGCCCCACCTGCCGCATTCTTCGGGACGGTGCCAACTTGCCAACATAGATGTTAAGCGGATCGTAGAGCCGCAACGCGTTCCACACGATATCGTTTAGTTCGTGGAAAGACTCTTGCGGAGCGGCACGCAGTCGATCGGCGATGGCCGGGATAAGTGCTTCGATCAAAGTGAACCCGAACTCTGATTCGACGTAGCAGAAATGTTCGCAAAAATCGGCAACGACCGATAGGTAGGCATCCTGCGGCCACTGTGACACAATGCGAAGGCACGCATCGTGATCAATGTGTTCGAGATAGCGTGCCTTCCACATATCATCTTTACAAGCACCTATCATCGAAAGCAGTTCGGCAATCTCACCCGCATGCAACGGGGCAGCAGCACTGATCGTCTTTGCTAATGCGCGTGGCTCAACTAGCATGACGATGTTTTCACCAAGTGCCCGATTAGTATTAAGTACATGATTAAGCACGCGGCCAATCGCATAGCATGCACCTTCCGGCGCCGCCTGTATCCACTCTGCAAGAGTCTCACTATGATCGGCAATTGTTTCCATCTCATCGGGCAGATAGCTATGCAAATTATTCAGTAACCAGCAAGCATGCCGAATATCAAGTGGTTCTGTCGCTACCCAGCAGCGTTCTAAAGCGGGAGTAAGCCATGCCGGCTGTACAAGCCTTCGCCACATCCCAAATTCGCCAGCTAACGAAAGTTCGCTAAGTAGAACACTTAGGCCACTGAGAGGCATCTGAATGTCGGTCAGAACTGTTCTGAGCATAACTGCAATTTTCTGACGCTCTTCGGCTGTCTGTCCGTCGAGAATACGTGCCAGGAGTACAATAGCAAGACGCTGGTGTGGACAGCGAAGGTCGTTGAAACTCAGTAAAAATCGTTGCGCTACAAGCCAATCAATCGCAGCATTTCCATCAGAATTCGACAACTCGTCCCCGACTAACCGCAACAACATTTCGCGTGAACAGTGCGCATCACGTGATGCCAGCTGTCGAATTGCAGCAGCTGCAAGAACCACGTCAGCGCCTGCTGCGCGCGCAGAACTTGCCATTGCATTCGCTCGCCGCCATCCTCCTCCAAGGATGAAACAGAATTGCCAGGGATAAAGCGCTTTCTCCGCTGCATGCTCAAGGCGTAGATCGAACTGCTCATCTCCAGGCCGATCGCCGATGCGATCATCGGCTTGACGAACAGCGGCAAGTGTTGCTTCGCGGGAAGCCAGAAAACCATTCGCAATAACCCGAACCGCTCGCTTAGCATCAAGATGGATGGCGCCTGGAAAGCCGCTCTTATCTTCGGAAATCGTGTACGCACTTAATACCCATCGCGATGCAGTGGCCTGTTCTTCCAACTCACGAAGAAATGCTGGGCGAGTCAGGTGAGCATCATCAACGATGTAGAGTGTCGGTTTCAGACTCTCATCAAAAGAAGGTATCTCTCCAATTGGGTCGGCTAATCTTAGGACACGCCAGCCGCGACAATACATTTGAAGCGCCACTTGAAGAATTGAGATTGATTTCCCAGCTCCCGGTACCCCCGCAAGTCGAGCTGTTCCTGCGCGCTCCAGGTCTGCAGTCAGTAGAGCTACCTCCGGAAGAATGGGACAAGCAGCGACATCTGCAGGCCCGAGTGGACGACCCATTAGAGCAGGTCCAAGATCACGAGGCTTTTCGAACTTAACCTCAGACCAAACTGATGCTTCAATATTGAGTACTGATGATCTTGGTGCGAACACAATGAGGCTCCGCCGGATCTGATCGAGCTCCTCGGAACTTGGTAACGCGCGCAGAGCTGCCATGATTTTATGCAGATCGCTTGCATGTTCGGGATAGATTTCTTCAATCACTTCCTGATGAGTGGATAGCAGCGCTTGAATCGTGTCCCATCCAATAGCAACTACGGGAAATTTTCCTTCCTTCACGCGTTGTTCTGACACTAGTCGGGCATGTTCTTGAAGTCGCGCATCATTAGGCGCTGTAGTAGCAAATGTCCAGTGTCCAAGCTGTGGTTTAAAATTTTCGGCCTTGATGAGTTCCGTATCGAACTCCACGATAGTCGCCTTGGCCCCATAACCTTCGTTCTTCCCTTTGCATTGCACACCAAAATTTATGCCGGGTGTTGCCTGTGGCGTTCCATAGACATCAACACCGTGCTGTTTTTGCCCAGACCGACCATTTTTTTGCGTAAGGGGAGACCTCCACACTGCGGCAAACAATGCACGAGTCAAATCTTCGAATTTCTCCCACGACTTTGGCGGGAGAATCTGTTTGTCAATAAAGTCCATTGCACAAGCCACTTTGTAAGTATTTTAAGGAACAGTCATCGCCTTCGCTTTAACCACATCCTCAAGAACGTGACTAGTCAAGCATCAGGAGTAGATTTTATTATTTCAGAGTTCCAAGTGGAATGAAAAGTAATCCATTTCGACTTGGGTAGCTGACAACAGCATTATCTCCCCACACCAAAACGGCTCTCGGGCCGTTAAGCGCTTCACCAACAAATAGAATTTTTTTTATTTGAAGTGAAGCACGATCTAACGCTACAAGCTCATGATTGTTTCGATTGACCGATAACAGTAAGTTTCCACTCACCGTTTGCGATAACGGGTCTGCCCATGCGAAAAAATTATTATTATCATTTGAGGCAAAGCGAATTTCTTGAATTAGCTCCCCTGATTCCGGCTCTATTACACAGATGCCACGCTTGGACTGGAACATGCCGACATAGATGCGATTGTAGAGATCGTCATATGTTAGACATGCAGGGGTTGAATCATCTGCACGACCATTGCTTATCTCGGCGAGCTGGACATCCGCCGTATATTTTTGACGACTCAAGTCGTAGATAGCTAAATAGCAGTTAGCATGTGGATAACTCAGCCCGTGGCTGCGTCCGCCGCGTTGAATGCCAATGTAAATTAATGGCAGTGTCGGATGTCGTAGCAGCGACATGCAGCCTCGGCCACCTTCGGGATATGCTACTGTCTTTACAACGTATGTGGCACTGTCAATGATGTAGAACTGGTTGACTCGATTGCTTGCGAAATAGATTTCTTTTTCGTTTTGTGACACTGCTAATTGTCCGTTACCGCCCCCAGGTAACACTATTCTTTTAACGATAGCATGCGTAGCCAAATCAATAACGAGCACAAAGTCCGAAAAAACCTGGCCGACAAACAAACGGCCATCTGCAATAACTAAGCTACCAGGAGGATGGCTCAAAATCTCTCTTTCACCGTTTTGCGGGGAGATCGACTCATATTTATCCAGGTCGATGGTACGTATGATTGATTTGGATGATGGATTAACGATTGAAATGCTGCATCCAGCCCAATTTGCAGTTATCAGGAAGTTGTTATGCAGGAGAATGTCATGTGGTTCAGAGCGGCTTGGAAATTTATAAATCGGGGCTCCATCATCACTACTGTCTAGAATAAGAGAGGCTTCTGATGTTGCTGCCTGTGCAGTCTTGGCAAAATCATCCAAGGATATGACCAGAGTGATGTTCGACCCTCGTGCCGCATCCTGTGCTCCAGGTTGGAAACCAACCTCACTGACCATGATTCCTCGATCGGCACCAAGGTCATCAATGAGGCTCTTGAGAGCAAGCACCTTTTCCTTAGGAACGCGAGTTTTCCACAATTTGCATTCGATTACCCAAGTACAGAGGATACCCGATCGAAGGAAGGTCGCGTAGACGTCAATATCATGGGTCGCTCGAACACCTTTGGCTCGATAATCAACCAAAGCATTACATCCAAGACGTCGAAATACTTCAGCTGTGGCCTCCTGATAAACTCGCCAGTCCGCGTAGCTCATGCAACTCCCCAATAATATGGCTATATTTTTTTCTGTGTGCCATCCAGCTTGCGATGAATAAGCGAAACCAACGTAAGGATGTCCAGCGCATCCAATTCAGACATGGGCCAATTCTTCTTAGGCGAATGGGCCAGTGGATTGCGCACAGCGCCGAATAGACCAATGAGTAGGTTCGCAAAACCTTTTTGTTCACTCTTTTCTGAGTCGGTAGTGAGCGGTCCCAAGGTCAGAACTGGTTGTTGTCCGGTAAATGCCTTGTTCACCAAGTCAGCACCATCGCCGCTCAACCCAGACAACTGACGAATACGTTCCGCAACCCCTTTCGTCGCCTCGAAGACGGCATGAAAATAGTTTTCGTCCAGAAGTTCTGCACGACAATAGTTCAAAACTTCTGCATGCACAGCACGGTTTTCGAGTGCAGCCTTAAGTCGCCAGGCGCGGGCTCTGGCTGAATCGAGTGTTGTTGCTTTAGTAGCGTTCGTGACCTTACCATCTTCGCGGACATAAAAGCCGGAAAAAGCTAGGACAACATTGAGTTCATCACGCCTCCAGGTAAATACTGCTGGATCACGAGCGTAATTTACCGGATTCATCGCACGGTTAATGAACATTATGAGATGGTTGCCGACCTGATATTGGTTCTGCGCACCTACGAGCGCATTATACAGCCGTTTCCATTTTGTCATGCTTGGCGATGTGTCGGCAACTTTGATTTCTTGTAGGAGTCGCTCGATCTGCGCCCCACTCAAGCCACGTTCGGTATCAGCAAGAACGCGACAAGCGGCCTCAAGGTGCTGAGAGTTGAATAATGGAATACGTATCATAAATTACCTTTTTATCACCTTTCAGACCCACTCGAGCGCCGTGATAATCGATTGTCCCTCAGTACCGACCTCCACAAACAAAGCGTGATCGTAGCCAAGCTGCTGCTTATAACCTTGAAGTTTCAGTAGATCGATTCGTCTATCGACGCGACTCGTTGATTTTTTAAATTCTAAGACCAGATGATTCTGTTGTGTACCTCGCCGATGCACGATCACATCAGGAAATACTGTCTTTGCTTCAACGTCTTCGCTGTCTGGATAAAGCTCCAAATGTCTGAGCCGTTTAGGTTCTACACCATCCCGGTTATATTCGCAATCTACATTCCAACCGGGGAAAGATAGCTGGAGGTACATCGCAAAGCGAAAGGTAATGGACCGTTCGTTAGCATCAATACTGAGTAGATCATGATCATTGAATAGTAGCTCGGACAATGCATGTGACACAGGTTCGCCTGGTTCACATTGATTGAGGTAGCGTATTTGAGCCGGGGTCAGTGCCATTATCACGCTCGCATATTTAAGGAATTTTATTGGATTTTTCAGTACGCATTCGGTTACCAACTAAAAGGTATAATAACTGAATACTAAAACCTGATGTTCATCACAAAATCAGAAAAACCAGTTCATGAACCAATGGTAGAAAATTCGTATGATTTGTGTTCAGCTACTTGCACAGTTATGAACCAAAACTTAGTTCATAAGTGCATGCTTTGATTGCTCGATGAGAAAAAATTATTTAATTACAGTTGGTTGCAAGGTTTTTTATTATAAATTAAATTATGTATTTCCCTCAAACCCAGAATAGTTAAATGGCATTTGGCATTCATCCACGCAGCGTCGCCCATCATTCCCTGTACTACACTCTCGACTCAGACCTTTGCGAACAACGCATTTATCATGAATGGTGATCCGATAACGCCATAGCGCATCATTCCGACAATCAAACGGTTGAATCTACCGCGTGCGCTACGCAAATTCTGCCTCAGGAGTACCCACGAAGATCTGCAGATTTCACGTAGCGCACGCATCGATTGTTCTCAAATCATGTGTGGCCACGCCAGAATTGCCGCCATATACACGACTCCTACCCAAATCATCATGACAACGGTGTAACCCATAATGTTCTGCAATTTTAATCTGGAAATTGCCAGGGCTGGCAAAAGCCAGTTAAGAGAACGATCCACAAGTGGCGCCGCCGCTAAAACATATCCCATTGCCAGAATGACAGCCATTTGCGTGGTGAAACTCAGTAATTGCCAGAATCCATTTCCCCAATCCATGGTGGTTTGCAAGGGGGTACGCCCTTCCACCACAAAGGCAAGCACCATCGTTAATAGTGTTAGCAGGATGGCGAAAACAAAGGGATCGGGTAAATAACGCCGCATCAACTCGGTGAAAAAATGGGTGATTTTGCTCATGATTCTTACCGGTTTTACCGGTTGCTCCTTTTAAATTTTAAACGTCGCCAGAATGAAACTACAGCCAGAGCTTCAGTTATCTCATTGTTCTGATGGTTGAAATTCTAATAACGGATATTGACAATAGGAGCTGAGGCTTAATGTCGTCAATGGCGATTGCCGAAATAACGTGCGATTATCGGTCATTACGCTTTATTTCAATAAATTGTGTGATCGGAGAGGAATAAATCGTGAAGGTTAGATCGAGGAATAAAATGCTGCTGCGGTATTTCGCAGTAATAATAAAAAAGCCTCTGTTTTTACACAGAGGCTTTATAGTAATCACGCTTAAATTTACGCGCTCAACAGCGTCTCAGCCGTCTCTTTCACGCTCGCCAACAGAACTTTGACATCTTCCAGGCAAACGGTTGGGTTCAGCAGCGTCAGTTTCAGGCAAGTCACACCGTCCGCTTCCGTAACGCCCACGTTAGCCGCGCCAGATGCCAGCAGCACGTCGCCGATACGCTGGTTGAGCAGCGCAACAAACGCAGCATCTCCCGCTTCCGGGCGGAAACGGAACAACACGCTTGCCAGCTGTGGCTGCATGACCAGTTCCAGGTGCGACTGTGCGGAAACAAATTCTGCGACCTGCTGCGCCAGGGTTACACCGTTATCAATGATTTCGGCGTACTGCTTTTTACCCAGCGCTTCAAGGCCCATCCACAGTTTCAGCGCATCGAAACGACGGGTGGTTTGCAGTGATTTAGACACCAGGTTTGGCACACCCTGCTCTTCATCAAAGTCAGAGTTCAGGTACGCTGCCTGATAACGCATCAGTTCATAATGACGCGCATCTTTCAGCAGGAATGCGCCGCAGCTGATAGTCTGGAAGAACTGCTTATGGAAATCCAGCGTGACAGAGTCTGCGGATTCCAGGCCGTCCAGGTAGTGACGATACTTCTCAGAGAGCAGCAGCGCCCCGCCCCACGCGGCATCCACGTGGACCCAGATATTCTCGGCCGCAGCCAGCTCCGTGATCTCGACCAGCGGATCGATAGCACCGGCGTCGGTGGTTCCCGCCGTAGCGACAATCGCCATTACCTGCTCGCCATTGGCCTTCGCCTGCGCCAGTTTGGCTTTCAGGTCGGCCATGTCCATGCGAGATAATGCATCGGTTTTCACCTGAGTTACAGAACGATAGCCCAGGCCCATCAGCGCCATATTCTTCTGCACAGAGAAGTGTGCGCTTTCAGAGCAGAACACTTTGATCTTACTGAGATCGCCGGTCAAACCATTCTGCTGAATGGAATGCCCCTGACGAGCAAAGAAAGCGTCGCGCGCCAGCATCAGCCCCATCAGGTTGCTCTGGGTGCCGCCGCTGGTGAAGACGCCAGCATCGCCAGCCGGATAACCTACCTGGTCGCGCAGCCATTCGATCAGCTTCATCTCGATGATGGTGGCTGACGGGCTTTGATCCCAGGAGTCCATGCTCTGGTTGGTGGCGTTGATCAGCACTTCTGCGGCCTGGCTAATCACCAGGCTCGGGCAGTGCAGATGCGCCACGCACTGGGCATGGTGCACAGAAAGGCTATCTTTGAGGAAGTACTCAACTGCACGCGCAATGGTGGCCTGGTTACCCAGGCCCTCTGCGGTGAAGTTCAGATGAATACGCTCGCGCAGCTGGTCAACGGTTTTACCCTGATACATCTCAGGCTGTTTTAACCATTCAATGACCGCTTTGCTGCTTTGCTCGATGGCATCCTGGTAGGCCGCGATGCTTTGCGCCGAACCGGACAGGATCGGGTTATTATCTGACACGTTCATTAACTCCGATTAAACCGGCTTCACGCCAGCGCCCAGCAAGGCGTTTTCAAATTTATCGAGGAAAATTTCCAGCTCAGCATTGGTGATCAGCAGAGACGGCAGCAGACGCAGTACGCAACCGTTACGACCGCCACGCTCCAGAATCAGGCCAGACTCAAAGCATTTTTTCTGCAACAGTGCAGAGAGCTCGCCATCTGCCGGGTAGCAACCCATATGATCTTTCGCTTCGTTCGGCTTCACGATTTCCAGACCGATCATCAGACCCAGACCGCGAACGTGGCCGATGACCGGGTAACGTTTTTGCAGCTCGGCCAGTTTGCCTTTCAGCCACTCGCCCTGAGCGGCGACTTTGTCAGCAATGTTGTCGTCTTTCAGGATCTTCAGCGTGGTGAGGCCCGTGGCCATTGCCAGCTGGTTACCACGGAAGGTACCCGTGTGGTGACCCGGTGCCCAGGCGTCGAACTGTTTCTTGATACCCAGCACGGCCAGCGGCAGACCGCCACCGACAGCTTTAGACATCACGATGATGTCTGGCTCAATACCCGCATGTTCGAAGGCAAACAGTTTACCGGTACGTGCAAAGCCCGCCTGTACTTCATCGATAATCAGCAGAATGCCGTGTTCCTGGGTAACTTTACGAATGCGTTGCAGCCACTCGACCGGAGCCGGGTTAACACCGCCCTCGCCCTGTACCGCTTCGAGGATCACCGCAGCCGGTTTACGCACGCCGCTTTCCACGTCGTTAATCAGGTTTTCGAAGTAGTACGTCAACGCTTTAACACCCGCGTCGCCGCCAATGCCCAGTGGGCAGCGGTACTGATGCGGATACGGCATGAACTGCACTTCCGGCATCATGTTGGAAACGGCTTCTTTCGGTGACAGGTTACCGGTGACGGAAAGCGCGCCATGCGTCATCCCGTGATAACCGCCAGAGAAACTGATAATGCTGGAACGACCGGTCACTTTTTTCGCCAGTTTTAGCGCAGCTTCTACTGCGTCAGCGCCGGACGGGCCGGTAAATTGCAGGCAGTACTCTTTGCCCTGACCCGGCAATAAAGAGAGTAAATAAGATGAAAATTCATCTTTTAAAGGTGTGGTAAGGTCAAGCGTATGTAACGGTAAGCCGCTGCTGATGACACTTTGAATGCTTTGAAGCACGTCAGGATGATTATGACCCAGCGCCAGGGTGCCAGCGCCTGCCAGACAATCAAGATATTGATTATTTTCAACGTCGGTGATCCAAACGCCCTGCGCTTTGGCAATCGCCAGCGGCAGTTTACGTGGATAACTTCGAACGTTGGATTCAAACTCAGCTTGTCTTGCTAAAAAGGTATCATTGCTTTGTGGTAATGAATTAGCACTTAAAGTATCAATACGGACTTTATCCGTCATCATATCACTCCCACAACCTCGGGTATTAATAACGCCGGGTTGAATTAAGGTTAAAGGGACTGCCTGTAAAAAAACGCGGCTAATATAAGTGGTTTTAGCGTAGGACTCAATCATTTATTTTAGCGATGTTTTCATTAGGATTTTTCCCTTCTTAATCAGTGTGTAATGAAGAGTTCTGTTGTTCACATACTTTAAAATTCGTTACCATTTCAGGCAAAATGTAACTGACGAACAAAACGCGCACAACGTCATGTAAACCATCACATTGTCGTGGGTTTATGCTTTCTTTACACACTTTTACTATTAATAACGTTCAGGAATTGCTGATAAGACATTCTTTTTAACTAGTTTATCGATAAATATAATAAAAACATCGACCCTAAAAGATAAATCACTTACTATGGCGCGCTTATTTGCACTACACGCTAATAAAAGAACTAATGCGCATCACACCGGTAACGCGTAAGAGGCATACACGTTATCGACAACGGGATGTTTATCCTGGGTTGTCACCAGAAATGTTCGCGGGCGGACATTTCGTAAGGCGAAGTCACTTCCCTTATGCCGAGAATGAAAATTTTCTAGCCATCTTTTATGGCGCCCTGATATGAGATTGTTATGACACGCATTTATCCACAATTCGTCGTTGCCAAATTTGGCGGTACCAGCGTTGCTGACTTTGACGCGATGAATCGCAGTGCCAGTATTGTTCTTGCAGACGAACAGGTACGCCTGGTCGTATTGTCTGCCTCCGCCGGTGTCACTAATCTGTTAGTCGAGCTTTCTGAAGGTCTGGAAAGCGGCGACCGTATGGATAAAATCGATACTCTTCGCACCATCCAGTACAACATTATTTCCCGCCTGAAACAGCCAACGGTTATCAGTAAAGAAATAGATCAACTGCTTGAAAATATTGCTCGTCTTGCTGAAACCGCGCAGGCAACGCCATCGGCTGCATTAAGCGATGAATTGGTGAGCCACGGCGAACTGATGTCGAGCCTGCTGTTTGCTGAAGTGCTTCGTGAACACGAGGCCCAGGCTGAATGGTTTGACGCGCGCAAAGTGATTCGCACCAACGACGTTTACGGTTGTGCGGAACCGGAGCTCAGTCAGGTCGCCGAACAGGTGGAAATGCACCTGCGTTCGCGTATCGAACAGGCCATCGTGATAACCCAGGGCTTTATCGGTAGCGATCGCGCCGGGCATACCACGACGCTGGGGCGCGGCGGCAGCGACTACACCGCATCCCTGCTGGGCGAAGCGCTACAGGCAACACGCGTCGATATCTGGACGGATGTTGCGGGTATCTACACCACTGACCCTCGCGTTGTGCCGCAAGCCCAGCGTATCGACCATATCTCGTTCGCCGAAGCCAGCGACATGGCCGCCTTTGGGGCGAAAGTGCTGCACCCGGCAACGCTGTTGCCTGCGATGCGCAAAAACATTCCGGTCTTCGTCGGTTGCAGTAAAAATACCGCTGCCGGCGGTACGCTGGTGCGTCGTGAGACCGAGAATCCGCCGCTGTATCGTGCGATTGCCGTTCGCCGTAAGCAAACCCTGTTAAGATTGCACAGTCTGCACGCGCAGCCAGCCTATGCCTTTTTTGCTGAGATGTTCGCTATTCTGGCACAGCATCAGGTGGATATTGATCTGGTCACAACCTCGGAAAGCAGCATTGCGCTTGCGCTCGATCCCACCTGCGCGACATCCGGGGAAGATCACACCTTAACCACCTCACTGCTGACGGCGCTCTCCTCCCACTGTCGGGTTGAGATTGAAACCGGGCTGGCGCTGGTGACGCTGATTGGTAATCAGCTTCATCAGGGGACGGGGGTGTGTCGTGATGCCTTCGCCGAACTGGACGAACATGCGGTACGCATGATTTGCCACGGTGCATCCAATAATAATCTCAGCTTCCTGTTGCCGGGCGACACTGCCGATAGCGCCGTCGTTGCATTACACCGCAGGCTGTTCGAGTAAGCGTAATCAGGGGCGTTTCACGCCCCTTTTCATTTCATTGCCGCAGTGCCCGCTTTCTTGTACCCTTCCCGCTTCTTTGCGCACACTTTATCGGATATCCATGACCGCTCAACATTCGAAAGATCCTTTGCACGGCGTTACGCTGGAGATGCAAATTAATGCCCTGGTGGCTCGCTACGGTTGGGAAAAACTGGGCAAACTGGTGAACATTAACTGTTTTAAGAATGACCCTAGCGTGAAATCCAGCCTCAAGTTTTTACGCCGCACGCCTTGGGCCCGAGCGGAAGTTGAAGCGCTCTATCTTGATTCCCTCGAAGACGATGAACCTCAGGATGGCGGATTTAACCCGTGGTTGCAGGGGCGAGACGATAAGATCTGATTCACTTCCCCTGCAAATCGTAAGAGAATATCGCCTCTCAAGGGACTAGTAGAAAACGGGCGTTTATGATCATCTCTTTGCGGGGCGTCTCCCCGGTCACTCAGGTTAAAAAACTAGGCACGCTGGTTGCCGCGGCATTACTTGTTGTCAGTTGTTCGTCTAAGCCACCGAGTTCACTTGTTACATCGCCAGGCAACACATCAAAGCCCGCCGGTAAAACGCAGCAGAGTAATGAACCAATGCGCGGTATCTGGCTGGCCACGGTTTCGCGGCTCGACTGGCCGCCAGTTAACTCGGTCAATATCAGCAGCCCCGCCATTCGTATCAATAAACAGAAAGAAGCGCTGACGGCAAAGCTCGATAACCTGAAACAACTCGGTATTAATACCGTATTTTTCCAGGTAAAACCCGATGGCACCGCCCTGTGGGATTCTAAAATTCTGCCGTGGTCCGATACCTTAACCGGCAAGATTGGCGAGAACCCCGGGTACGATCCGTTGCAGTTTATGCTGGATGAAGCCCATAAACGCGGCATGAAAGTACATGCCTGGTTTAACCCGTACCGGGTAACAACCAACACCAAACCGTCAACGGTGGCCGAGCTTAATCGCACGCTCTCACAGCAACCCGCCAGTATTTTTGTTCTGCATCGCGACTGGATCCGCACATCAAGCGATCGCTTTGTGCTTGACCCCGGTATTCCGGAAGCGCGCGACTGGATCACCAGTATTGTGGCGGAAGTGGTGGCAAAATATCCGGTCGATGGCGTGCAGTTTGATGACTACTTCTATACCGAAACTGCCGGCTCTACGCTTAACGATAACCAGACCTGGCGGCAGTATGGCCAGCAATATGCGTCAAAAGCCGACTGGCGACGCCATAACACGCAACAGCTTATCGAGCAGGTTTCACGCACCATTAAGCAGCTGAAGCCCGACGTCGAGTTTGGCGTAAGCCCGGCGGGCGTCTGGCGTAACCGCTCGCACGATCCTTTAGGGTCGGATACGCGCGGTGCGGCCGCCTACGATGAGTCTTATGCTGATACCCGCCTTTGGGTGCAGCAAGGCTTGCTGGACTACATCGCCCCGCAGCTGTACTGGCCGTTTGCCCGCGACGCTGCGCGTTATGATGTGCTGGCAAAATGGTGGGCGGATGTGGTGAAACCGACCAAAACACGACTCTATATTGGCGTGGCGCTGTATAAAGTGGGCGAACCGTCGAAAAAAGAACCTGACTGGGCGGTGAATGGCGGCGTACCAGAGCTGAGTAAGCAGATCGATCTCAATGAATCAATCCCGGAAATCAACGGGACGATCCTGTTCCGCGAAGATAATCTCAATCAACCGCAAACCCGCCAGGCGGTGAATTATCTGAAAACCCGCTGGGGCCATTAATCCTGCCTTTTGTGCGCTACGCAAACCCGGCGTAGCGCACCTCATCTGCTATGCTTACCCTGACATTCTTTACTGGAGAACGGATATGGGACTGTTTAACTTCGTGAAAGAAGCAGGTGAAAAACTGTGGGATAAACTGACGGATTCGCATCAGGACCAGGGCGAAAAAGTCACCGAGCATTTAAAGAAACTCAATATTCCCGGTGCGGATAAAGTTCAGGTGACGGTCGTCGACGGGAAAGCCAGCGTCACCGGCGATGGGCTAACCCAGGAAGAGAAAGAGAAAATTCAGGTCGCCGTCGGTAACGTTGCCGGAGTCAGTGAAGTTGAGAATAACATTACCGCTGCCGATAGTGCGGATGAAGCCACCTACTACACCGTGAAATCCGGCGATACGCTGAGCGCGATCTCCAAAAACGTATACGGCAACGCCAATCTGTACAATAAAATCTTTGAAGCCAACCGCCCGATGCTTTCTCATCCGGATAAAATTTATCCCGGCCAGACTTTACGTATTCCTAAAGCCTGATAACCGCACGCTTGCTGGAAGTCATTCCGGTAAGCGTTCCCCCCTCGTTGTATTCACAGACAAAATATCGTATAAAACCTCCTGTCCGAGGGGTGTCCAGAAATGGGCTGAGATGGCGCAAGCCGAACCCTTAGAACCTGATCTGGGTCATGCCAGCGAAGGGACGGGTTAGCCATCTATTTACACAGCCAATTCCTGTTCTTCCCTCATTGAGCCCGGATCTCCACTTAATTACTGGAGGTCCCATGTCTTTACCCCTGTTTGAAACCGGTCTTTACGGACGCCTTCGCACGCTTGCGGGTCACCACTGGCACGATTATGTCGCCCATGAATTTGTCCAGCAGTTAGGTGCGGGCACCCTGCCTGAACCTGCGTTCCGCCGATATCTCACCCAGGATTACCTGTTTTTAGTTCATTTCGCCCGCGCCTACGCACTGCTGGTGAGCAAACTGCAAAATCTGCCGGAAATGCGCGCGGCGACGGCATCACTGAACGCGATTCTTAACGAACTGCCGCTGCATATCAGCTACTGCCAGCAATGGGGATTAACGGAATCCGACGTTACGCAGGTGGAAGAAGCCGCCGAAACGGTGAATTACACCCGTTATGTTCTGGATGTGGGGCATTCAGGCGATGTGCTTGATCTGCTCACCGCACTGATGCCGTGCGTGGCAGGCTATGCGGAAATCGGCCTGCGCCTGCTCAACGATCCGGCAACCGTCTTTGAGGGTAATCCTTACGCGCCGTGGATCCGCAACTATGGTGATGAGGGCTATCTGGCAGGCGTACAAGCCTCTCTGACGCTATTTGAAAATCTGGCGGCTCAGCGCGGTGGTGAAGGCCGTATCGCTGAACTTTCATCTATCTTCACCACCGCCACCCGGCTGGAAAGCGCGTTCTGGCAGATGGGGTTGAACGCGAAATCATGAAGGCGGTGAATGAATCCCCCGCGATCAGGCTAACAGACCTTACGCTGCGTTATGGCAATAAGACAATATTCGAGAACCTGAACGTGACTATCCCGGCAGGGCATTTCGTCTCCTTGCTGGGTGCCAGCGGTGCGGGTAAAACCAGCCTGCTGCGCATTGTTGCCGGGCTGGCAGCACCCACATCGGGTAGCGTGGCGGATGAACATGGTCGCCCGCTCGCAGGCCGAATCGCCTGGATGGGGCAGCGCGATCTGCTCTATCCGTGGTTAACCATTGAACAGAATGTTTGCCTGGGGGCGCGTTTACGCGGAGAAAAAGCCGATCGCCAATGGGCACAAGAGCTGCTTGAGCGTGTGGGGCTAAGCAGTTATGGCCACGCCCTGCCGCAGACGTTATCCGGCGGAATGCGCCAGCGCGCCGCCATCGCCCGAACCCTCTATGAACAGCAGCCGATTGTCCTGATGGATGAGCCGTTTTCCGCGCTGGACGCGATTACCCGCGCCACGATTCAGGCGCTGGCGGCGGAACTGCTGGCTGACCGTACCGTGCTATTGATCACACACGACCCCGTAGAGGCCTGCCGCCTGAGTCATCACATTCTGGTTCTGGCGAAACATCCTGGCGGCATCGATGACTCCCACGTTATGGCTGGCCTGCCGCCACGCGAACTTGACGATCCTCTGGTTATCCAGAGTCAACGTGAGCTTATGCAACAGCTCATTCGGGGGGCACAGTGATTTTCTTATCACGAATCTGGCGCGGGATGACGCTGTTTGCAGGCTTAGTGGGGTTATGGTGGCTGGCGACGCTCGGCTCTATTCCAGCATTCCTGCTGCCATCGCCCACGGCGGTAGTTCAGGCCCTGCACGATAATGGTCGTTACCTCGGCTGGCACACGTTGATTACCCTGGCGGAAATCGGCAGTGGCCTGGTGATTGGCGTACTGCTCGGGGCGATTCTGGCGCTGTGCATGGTCTTTTCTCCCCGTCTTCAGCGCTGGGTGATGCCGGTGGTATTAACCAGCCAGGCGATACCGGTCTTTGCCCTCGCCCCACTGCTGGTGCTGTGGTTTGGTTTTGGCATGAGCGCCAAGGTCACCATGGCGGTACTGATTATCTTCTTCCCGGTCACCTCGGCTCTGTTTGACGGTTTGCGCCGGGTAAGTGGTGATTATCTCGACCTGGCCCGCACCATGGGGGCGTCACGCTGGACACTGCTTCGTCATGTGCAGTTGATGGCCGCGCTACCTGCCTTTGGTTCCGGCCTGCGCATGGCGGCAGCCGTTGCGCCCATCGGCGCCATTATTGGCGAATGGGTTGGCTCGGCGGAAGGTTTGGGTTACGTGATGCTCAACGCCAACGCGCGCATGCAGAGTGATATCTGCTTCGCCGCCCTTCTGATACTCGTTTTGATGACCATCTCGCTGTGGATGATCATCGATGCCCTGTTACATCGCCTGATTTATTGGGTTCCGGATAACCATTGAGAAAACTACGATGACAACAAAAATGCTAAAACCTGCTCTCTCTGCGCTGATTATTGCCAGCACCCTTTCGCCAAACGCCTGGGCACTTGAGAAAGTCACACTGGTGCTGGACTGGTATATCAACCCGGACCACGCCCCCGTGATGGTGGCACAGCAAATCGGCGCATTTAAAGAGGAAGGCCTCGACGTCACGATTATCCCGCCTTCCGATCCGGCGCTTCCTCCGCGCCTGGTGGCGGCAAAACAGGTCGATCTGGCAATTACTTATCAACCGCAGCTGCACTTCTTTGCCGACCAGGGCTTACCGCTAATGCGGGTGGGTACACTCATCAATACGCCGCTGAATACGGTAATTGCGCTGGATAAAAACATTAAATCGCCGGCTGATTTAAAAGGTAAGAGCGTGGGTTATTCCGTCAGTGGCATCGAGCAGGCGACGCTGGATACCATGCTGAAACATAGCAATACGCCAGTGGATGCGGTGAAGCTTATCAACGTTAACTTCCAGCTAACCAGTGCCCTGCTGACCGGTAAAGTGGACGCGGTGATTGGCGGCTATCGCAACATCGAAGCGCTGGAGATCCAGCTTCAGGGTAAAGAACCGGTGGTGTTTAACGTCGAGGATTACGGCGTACCCGCCTACGATGAATTGATTCTGGTGGCAAATAAAGACGCGGCTGGAGAACCGAAGATTAAAAAATTCCTCGCGGCATTGAAAAAAGGCAGCGACTACCTGCATGCTCATCCGCAGGAAAGCTGGAAAACGTTCGCCAGCCTGCATCCTGAGCTTAATACCGAACTGAATCAGCAGGCATGGATGAAAACGCTGCCGCTCTTTGCACAAGATCCGGCAAAGCTGGATAAAGCCCGCTATGAGCATTACGAGCAGTTTTTATTTGATAACAAGCTCATCAAAAAAATAACCCCGGTGGAGCAATATGCCACCGGGGCTATGTAAGCCGTACATCAGATTGCTAACGACGTGCGCTTTGTTATTGCCGGATGCGGCGTAAACGCCTTATCCGGCCTACAAAATATCGCTAATTCAATATATTGCAGAATTGTTGTAGGCCTGATAAGCACAGCGCATCAGGCAATTTTACAGCGCCATATCATGCTGAGGTGACGCTTCCGGCTGTACTGCCTCAGGCGTGACATTGTCACTTTCGGTGGTATTCATTTGAATGACCGGAGGCTTAACCAGTTGCAATGTAGCAGCGGTATCGTCCCATACCTGTTGCGTCAACGCGCTGTTACCGTTCAGCTTCTGGCCGTAGCTCGGCACGATCGCGCGGATTTTGCTCTGCCATTGCTCAGAACCGAACTGTTCAGGGAACATTTTCTTGATCACGTTCAGGGTAATAGGCGCAGCGGTAGAGGCGCCCGGAGACGCGCCCAGCAACGCAGAAATGGTGCGCTGTTGGTCAACAACCACTTCTGTACCCAGCTTCAGCACGCCGCCTTTGTCTTCATCTTTACGGATGATCTGCACGCGCTGCCCCGCCTGAATCAGTTTCCAGTCTTCTTTACGCGCCTGCGGATAGTACTCTTTCAGCGCGGCAAAACGGTCATCATCACTCAGCATAACCTGACTAATCAGGTATTTGACGAGATCAAAGTTATCCAGCCCCACGTGCGTCATCGGCATGACGTTGCTGGTTGTCGTGGTGCTCAGCAAATCGAAGAACGAACCATTTTTAAGGAATTTGGTGGAGAACGTCGCAAACGGCCCAAACAGCACCACGCGTTTACCGTCGATGAAACGCGCATCAATGTGCGGTACGGACATCGGCGGTGCGCCAACGGACGCCTGGCCATAGACCTTCTGCAAATGCTCTTTGGTGATAGCCGGGTTCTCAGTCATCAGGAAAGATCCGCCAACCGGGAAGCCTGCATAATTATCAGCCTCAGGAATACCGGTTTTTTGCAGTAATTTCAGCGCCCCGCCGCCAGCACCGATAAACACATATTTTGCGTCAATCGCGTGCTCTTTACCGTTATTCACATCTTTGATTGTCACGTGCCAGGAGTTATCGCCATTGCGTTTAAACTCCGTCACTTCAGACGAGGTTTGCAAAGAGAAATTCGGGCTTTTTTTCAGGCTGCCGATCAGCTGACGGGTAATTTCACCGTAGTTCACATCGGTACCGGCTGGTGTCCAGGTCGCGGCCACTTTCTGCTGCGGATCGCGGCCTTGCATAACCAGCGGAGCCCATTGCTGAATTTGCTGGTGATCGGTGGAGAATTTCATCCCCTGGAACAAAGTGGTTTTTTGCAGCGCATCATAGCGCTTTTGCAAATAATTAACGTTGGTGTCGCCCCAGACAAAACTCATATGCGGCGTGGAATTAATAAAGGAGTGCGGTTCACGTAAAATGCCGCGTTTCACCTGCGCCGTCCAGAATTGACGCGAGATCATAAACTGCTCGTTAATATCCAGCGCTTTGCTGACATCAATCGAACCATCCGCACGTTCAGGCGTATAGTTCAGCTCCATATTCGCAGAGTGACCGGTACCGGCGTTATTCCAGCCATTGGAGGATTCCAGCGCCACGCCGTCGAGTTTCTCGACCATGACCTGCTTCCAGTCTGGCTGCAGCTCCTGGAGCCACGTGCCCAGAGAAGCACTCATAATACCGCCGCCAATCAGCAGGAAATCGGTTTTTTGTGAGGTTTCAGAATTAGCCCAGGTTGCCGAACTGACAAACAGCGCCACAGAGGTGAGTGAGATAATTGTCTTTTTAATTGCAGGCATAATAGTAATATCACATAGCATTGATGAAACATGAATAAATATAGTAAAGCATTTTTACGATATTTTAAAATCCATATAACATTTTTAGCACTATTATATAATTACAGATTTATTTAGTTATTTAATTAAATAAATTGGCAGCAATGTTTGTTGGGTATTTTCGTGATGGGGAAGTCGCGAGCTGCCCTCGTTCGATACGAACGAGGGCGTGAATCAGGAGGCTTTACCAGGAGAAATCCTGGACCAACGATAAGTCCCAGGCAGTGGCAAACAGTGAAATGAAAATGATCAGGTTCACTGCGGTTTCGATTCTTTTTTCCATTTTGATTCTCCTTATGCCGGTTATGACCATCTAACACGGAAAACCTTAATGATTTCTTAATGCTGCGTGACCATCATAAGGCGAACGCAGCAGGTTATGAATACGAGTATGCCAATAAAAAACGGCTGCGTCCCCCTCTTTTACTTTTGCGCACTATGTGAGCTGATAATGCTTATCTGCAGTCAGTTTTGTTGGGATCACGGTTTCATCGTTCATTTGCAGTAGCTCTATCTCAATCGCGTTGCAGATAGCGTCCAGCGGCAAATCGTTATCTTCCATGCCAAACGGCTCTTCCAGCTCTTCCGCCAGCGTATCCAGCGCGATAAACGTGTACGAGATCAGCACCGACACAAACGGCGTCATATAATGCAAATCGACAACCAGCGCGAACGGCAGCATGATGCAAAACAGATAAACGGTGCGATGCAGGATCAGCGAATAGGCAAAAGGCACGGGAGTATTGGCGATACGCTCACACCCGGCCAGTACACCCGACATATCATTAAGCCGGTTATTCAGGCTGTGAAACAGAATGTCCGACAGTTTACCTTCACGGCGACGAACGGCCAACCACTCTCCCATCATCAGAAGAATACGGTTTGCAGGTGTTTGAACGGCCAGCACCTGAGCCAGCTGGTTGTCATCAAGATAGTTTGCCAGCACCGCTTTCGCTGGCTGGCGACGTAATGACAGCCTCAGGCTGTGGACAAACGCGATTTGCAGCCGGGTGAACTCTGCAATATTGGGTTCGTCGTGAAGTGTATTTTTGACTTCCCGCAGCAAGGAGCGTGACGCAATCATCAACTGCCCCCACAGCAAACGCGCTTCGACATAACGGGCGTAGCAGGCGTTATTTCTGAAGCCGAGGAAGATAGCAATGGCGACACCAAGAATACTGAATGGCGCCACGGTGAGCTTGATACCCAGCGAGGTGTACCACGGCAAAATCGCGATCACCACAATGGAGAGCAGGAAATTAAGTAGCAAGCGAGAGTAAATCTTGGGGAGCACCGAGCCGTGCCAGACAAGAATGCGAGGCAGCCAGTGTTGATGAGGACGCGCGATCATAGAGTTATCGATTAAGTTAAAAACTTGTTTATTAAACGTGATTGCGGTCACATATTCAAGCGGTTTGCTCGGCTGTCGCGTATAATCAATCCCCTTTCATTCCTGCCAAAAATGACGACGCACGATGTTTCAGTGTGGATTACAGACAGATAAAATATGTATGTTGTAACTAATGGTGCTGAATAAAAAACCCGGCAATCGCCGGGTCTGGTTATCATGCCATTAGCACAAAGGCTGAACGGCTTTACGCATTCCCTGAAGCAGAATCGCGTCGAGATCCAGTGACACCTGTTCGACAAGGCCGACAACCTGAGTCAGGTCCTGCTCCCAATGTTCACTCACAGAAAGCACGGCTTTCACCAAATCACTGGTGCTAATCAGCTGATCGCGATGCTGCGCCCACAGTTGCTGATAACGTTCAATCCAGTGCGCATCATCCTGTACCGGATACGTTTCACCGTTACGCTCTGCGCGATAGAACGCAATCAGGGCCGCCAGCGCGAAAGTTAAACGTGCAGGCAGTTTGCCAGTCGCCTTCTGCCCTGCCAGCAGTTGCGGCAGAATACGGGTACGGAATTTCGTCATCCCGTTCAGGGCAATGGAAAGCAGCTGATGCTTGATATACGGGTTACGGAAACGCCCCGTTACCGCGCTGGCGAAGGACTCCAGCTCATCGCGCGGTAAATCGAGCACCGGGATAATCTCGTCATAAATCGCTTTCTCAACGAATGCACAAATTTCCGCGTCATTCATCGCCTCGCCGACCGTATCGAGCCCTGCCTGGTAGGCAACCGGCACCAGAGCCGTGTGCGCCCCGTTCAGAATCGCGACTTTACGCTCTTTATACGGTTTGATGTCATCAACAATCAGCACGTTGAGCGACAGTTTGTCGAGACGCAGTTCGCTGGCGAGCGATTTCGGGCCCTGAATAACGAACAGATAGAAGTGCTCTGCGGTATCGAGGAAGCCGTCTTTGTAACCCAGTTCCGTTTCAATAGCTGCCGCTTCATCGCGCGGATAACCAGTAACAATACGGTCAACCAGGGTGGAACAGAAAGTGTTGGACTCATTCAGCCAGGTCACGAACTCCACCGGCAGCGCCCACTCCTGCGCGTAACGCAGCACCAGTTCATGCAGCGCGTCACCGTTATAGTCAATCAGTTCGCAAGGAATGATAACCCAGCCTTTATCTGCCGCACCGTTGAAATGCGTGTAGCGTTCAAACAGCAGACGGGTCAGTTTAGCCGGATAGCTTACGGCTGGCGCATCATCAAACTTATCGCCTGCATGGTAGCTGATACCCGCTTCGGTAGTGTTCGAGAAGACAAAACGCATATCCGGGTTGTGTGCCAGTTTCAGGAAAGCGTCGTAATCGGCATAAGCGCTGATTTCACGATTAACCGAACGAATCAGACGCGCATCGCTCACGGCTTCGCCCTGCTCATTCAGACCACGAATGATGGTCGTGTACAGGCCATCCTGCGTGCTGAGTGACGGCGGGAAATCACTGGCAATCGGGCGAACAATCACCACACCGGCATTCAGATCGGTGTGTTCGTTCAGCAGGTCGATCTGCCAGTCAACGAATGCGCGCAGGAAGTTACCTTCGCCAAACTGAATGATACGTTCAGGGTACTGCGCACCGGGGAAGTCCTGGCGGTTCAGAGTCTTCACAATCGTTTCCTTTTTAATTAGTCATACAACCTGGTGGAATTGGTGTAATAACTTACCAGATTTTTAGACAATGAAACCCTGTTTTGATCAAAATGTGAGGACTAATTCATAATTCAGAGGAATTTATAGAACACACTGGTCGCGGTTAATTCCCCTGCTGGCATCAGTGCATAACGCGGGATTTCACCCGCCTTTTGCCAGCCAGCACGCTGGTAGAACGTCTCCGCCCCGCTTCCCGTGGCGGTATCAAGCACGAGCACATTCTTGCCTGCATCACGAGCCACCGTTTCCAGATGCAACATCAACTGACTTGCTATACCAAAACGCCGGGCATCTTCATGAACCAGCAGTTTGGCAACATCCGCACGATGCGGCTGGTTCTCAGGCTGATCGATAATAAGCTGGACGGTACCGACAATTCGCTGCTGCGCATCTACCGCCGCAAGTAAGATACGCTCATTCGCCGCCACGCTCGCCGCTGTACGCTGCCAGAACGCCAGCGCTTTATCCCGGCTAAAAGGCAGCATAAAGCTCACCGACGCCCCACCTTCTACACAGTCAATCAGGATGTCGGTCAGATCGTTGAGATACAGCAGAATATCGTCACGCGATAGCGTGCGCAGGGTGACAGACGGGCTCATGAAACTCTCCTTCGTGAATTTCATGTCACTATCGCTGGCGGCGCGTAACGGCACAAGAGGTGCCGTCATCGCATTTACTTATGATTGCGGCTTATTCATTTGAATCACCAGCCAGTGGTGAATGACGCCGACAATATAGTGTTGCTGAGCATCATCAAGCGGCGTTCCCGCCGGAATATTGTGCCATTTTTCCAGGCAGCCACGACAGCAGGTTGCCGTGGCGTGCTGGGCGATAAACACCGGATGCCCACGCATTGGCGTTTGCTTGCCATCGTTTTTTGGCTGCGCCGGGGCGAGTCGGGAGGCGATAAAATCCGCCGCATGACTGTCGATAACGTCTGGCCCCTTGTCATAGCAATACTGCCGCTCTTTTACGCCGAGTTTAAAACGGCTGCGAAACGGCGAGCGCGCCAGACGTGTAAACAAATTATCGAGAGGAACCATTAGTACACTGAACGTCCAATCTTTTGCGTTAACTTTTCCAGAACCGCGACGCCCGCCAGTGAATTACCGGCTTCGTCCAGTTCCGGGCTCCAGACAGCAATCGCCATCTCGTGCGGCACGATCGCCACCACACCGCCACCCACGCCGGATTTTGCCGGCAACCCAACGCGCCAGGCAAATTCACCGGCATTCTGATACATGCCGCTGGTCGCCATAAGGGCGTTAACCTGCCGAGCTTGCATCGGCGAAATAATCGGATGGTGAATATGCGGTGCCCGGCCCTGATTCGCCAGGAACAAAAATGCCCGCGCCAGTTCGTTGCAGCTCATTTTCAGCGCGCAGTAATGAAAATAGTTTTGCAGCACCGTCGCCACATCATTATGGAAATTACCGAAGGATTTCATCAACCAGGCGATCGCCGCGTTACGCGCAGAGTGCTCAAACTCAGAACGAGCCACTACCGTGTCATAGGTAATATCCGCCACCCCGCACAGGGTGCGGATAATCTCCAGCATGCGCATGCGCGGTGCGCTCAATCGCCCCTGTAGCATATCGCACACAACCAGGGCGCCCGCATTAATGAACGGGTTACGCGGAATACCCTGCTCGATTTCCAGCTGTAACAGTGAATTAAAGGGCTGACCGGAGGGATCTTTCCCAACGCGCTGCCAGATTTCGTCTTCCGAATAGTGGTTCATCGCCACCACCAGACTGAGCACTTTCGAGATGGATTGAATGGAGAAACGTTCGTCGGCATCACCCGCCGAGAAGTGCTGGCCATCCACCGTGCTGATGGCAATCGCCAGCTTGTTGCCGCTCACCTGGGCCAGTGCCGGAATATAGTCCGCCACTTTACCTTGCCCAATCAGCGGCCTGACGTCGGCTAAAATCGACGCCAGCATGTCATTATCGATGACCGTAGTCACTTACTACTCCTTGCCCGCAGGCTATTTCCGGCCTGCAAGTATAACAGAGCATGATGGATGAAACATAAGAAAGCCCGCACGAAGCGGGCTGAGGAAAAATTGGGTGCGTTGTGGATATGCCTGACACACAAAGAGTGGCGGGGATCGCTCCCCGCCGGTGCTCTTACATGGTTCGGCACGCTGTGAAAACAGCAACCTCCGTTTGGCCAGTTCGGATGTGGACCTCACAGAGATCTTTTCTCATTACCAGCACCGCCACATTGGCGGAAACACAGATGATGACCAGGGCCAGTAACATCCCTTTGTACTGTTTCATAGCGCTCTTTTCCTTGACCTTACGGTCTGTAAGAGGCACTCTACATGTGCTGACATATAGGGGGCCTCGGGTTGATTGAAAAATCACTCGGGGCTTTTCTCTATCTGCCATCCTGCAAATGCCTGAGACAGATAGCCTCAGGCACCCACAACCATCTTACGCCGCGCCTTCCCTGTTTACGCGTTGATCAATAATCCTTTGTCGAGATTATCGACGGTCTTTCCACACCGTTTGTACGTTGCAGAACTCATGCAAACCAAAATGCGACAGTTCTCGACCAAATCCACTTTTCTTCACGCCGCCGAAAGCCACGCGCGCGTCACTGGCGCTGTAACCGTTGATAAATACTCCGCCGCATTCGAGCTGTTCGGCAAAGCGTTGCGCCTGCGCGTTATCGGCAGTAAAAACGGTCGCGGAAAGACCAAACGCACTGTCGTTTGCCAGTTCAAGAGCATGGTCGGCATCGCGCGCCACGGTAATTGCCGCGACCGGGCCGAACATCTCCTGACGAAATGCCGTCATCTCAGACGTGACGTTACCCAGTACAGTCGGCGCGTAGAAGTTACCGTTTCCGGCCATCTTTTCGCCGCCTAACAGCAGGGTCGCGCCTTCAGCAAGCGTTGCCTGAACCTGTTGATGCAGTTCATCACGCAGGTCAAAGCGCGCCATTGGGCCTAAATAGTTTTGCTCATCCAGCGGATCGCCCATTTTCCGTTGCTCGGTTGCCGCGATAAATCGGCGCGTAAAGGCATCCGCGATCCCGGCTTCGATGATAAAGCGTTTCGCCGCAGCGCAAACTTGCCCGGTATTCTGATAACGCCCGATAACAGCCGCCTGCACCGCGATATCGAGATCCGCATCGTTCAGCACAATAAAGGGATCGGAGCCGCCCAGCTCAAGAACGCATTTTTTCAGTGCGGCACCGGCCTGAGCGCCAATCGCACGGCCTGCACGCACGCTTCCCGTAACCGTGACAGCGGCGATTCGTACGTCGTTAATCGCCTGCGTCACGCCATCATTGGTGGCATTCACCCAGCCGAAAACGCCCACAGGAAGTCCCGCTTCGTTGAAGATCTTGCCGATCAATTCGGCACTACCCATAACGTTAGGCGCGTGTTTTAACAGATAGCTATTCCCGGCCAGCAGAATCGGCACCGCGCCGCGCAGCACCTGCCACAGCGGGAAGTTCCACGGCATAATTGCCAGAATCGGCCCCAGAGGACGATATTCAATAACGGCTTTGTTATCCTCCACCAGCGTGGATTCGGTGTTCAGCATCGCCGGGCCATGCTCGGCATACCAGTCGCAAAGGCTGGCCGATTTCGTGACTTCTCCGCGAGCCTGAGCAATCGGTTTGCCCATTTCGCGTGACATCATTTGTGCCATCTCTTCGCCACGTTGACGCAGAACGCGGCCAACAGCACGTAATGCCTCTGCGCGCGCAGTGACGGATGTATTACGCCACTGGCGATAGCCAGCGTCGGCAAGGGCGATAGATTCATCGACCTGTGCGGTTGTCGCCCACGGCAACGCCGACAGTGTTTCGCCATTAGCCGGGTTGATGGAAATCGCGTGAGTTGCAGGTGAAGTCATTCTCTTCTCTCTTATCCGGTGATGTGATGCTGTCATTCTGGACGCTTGTTGTCTTTATGAAAACTGAATAATATTAAGCTCACCATTCACAAATTGAGAATACCATGGACCTGACGCAGCTTGAGATGTTCAACGCCGTCGCACAAACCGGCAGTATTACCCAGGCCGCGCAGGTTGTGCATCGCGTTCCCTCGAACCTCACCACCCGTATTCGCCAACTGGAAGCAGATCTGGGCGTTGAACTGTTTATCCGCGAGAGCCAGCGTCTGCGTCTTTCCCCCGCCGGGCACAGTTTTCTGCGCTACAGCCAGCAGATCCTCGCGCTGGTCGATGAAGCCCGTATGGTGGTCGCCGGAGATGAACCGCAGGGTTTATTTTCCCTTGGCGCGCTGGAAAGCACCGCCGCCGTTCGCATTCCGGAAACGCTGGCGCGCTATAACCAGCGTTACCCGAAAATTCAGTTTGATCTGGCGACCGGCCCTTCCGGCACCATGATCGACGGGGTTTTAGAAGGCTCGCTGAGTGCGGCCTTTGTTGACGGTCCGGTGATGCATCCAGGCCTGGAAGGCATGCCGGTTTATCAGGAAGAGATGATGATCGTCGCGGCGAATGGGCACCCTAAAATTACCCGCGCCAGCGACGTCAACGGCACGAGTATTTACGCTTTTCGGGCCAATTGCTCTTATCGTCGCCATTTCGAGAGCTGGTTTCAGGCGGATCACGCAACGCCCGGCAGAATTCATGAGATGGAGTCCTATCATGGAATGCTGGCCTGCGTGATAGCCGGTGCCGGTCTGGCGTTGATGCCGCGCAGTATGCTGGAAAGTATGCCCGGACATCATCAGGTCGAGGCCTGGCCGCTGGCAGAGAAATGGCGCTGGCTGACGACATGGCTGGTCTGGCGACGTGGTGCGAAAAGCCGCCAGTTAGAGGCGTTTATTGAATTGCTGGATGAACCGTTCGCAGAGTCAGCTGACTAGTCTGCGATGATTAGTCGCGTAGACATAGAGGTCAGCGCGCTACGCACCTGCCCATCAAGTTGATTATCCGTAATAATCTCCGTCAGTTCATTAAGATGCGCGATATTAAACAGCGACCATGCACCGTATTTAGAGCTGTCGGCCAGCAGGATTTTGCGAGAAGCATGTGCGATAAGATCGCGCTTCAGCGCAGCTTTCTCTTCCGTGGGTGCCGTAATTCCCTTCTCAAGATCCCAGCCGTTACAGCTTAAAAACGCCACGTCCGGCCAGGTATTTTGCAGCAATTTACGACCATGTTCTCCAATACATGACTGGCTCGAATCATCGATACGTCCACCGATAATCGTTACTTCAATCTGCTTGAATTCTGCCAGAAAAAGGGCGATATGCAGATCGCTTGTGATCACGCGAAGCGGTAGATGCGTAATCTGTCGAGCCAGTTCAATCATCGTCGTACCGGCATCAAGGACGACAGAATCCCCCGCTTTAACCATCGACGCAGCGGCACTGGCGATAGCGTGTTTTTCTGCCAGGCTGCGCTGCATTTTCTCATGGGTTGTGGGTTGGGCAGGAATAAACCGGTTGAGGGTCACACCACCGTGGGTGCGGCTGATAACACCTTGCTCATCGAGTTTAATCAGGTCTCGACGAATCGTGGCCGGTGATGCATCGGTTACCGCCACCAGCTCATCTACTGTGACCAGATTGTGGCTTTTCAGGTAATCCATTATCTGCTCTAACCGGTTATATCCCTTCATTTTATTCCCGCGAAATCTGCATTGCTAACTGGATGGAGACAGCCATGCTCTCAGACTTGGCTTTTCCTGTCCAGGCAATATCAAACGCAGTGCCGTGGTCGGCAGAAGTACGAATAAAGGGCAGCCCAGCGGTGATATTGACACCATCATAAAAACCCAGCAATTTCAGTGGAATATGCCCTTGATCGTGATACATCGCGACCACCATATCGTACAGTCCATCGTGGCACTGCATAAACACAGTATCCGGCGGACACGGGCCGATAACATCGATACCTTCGGCCTGCATTGCTTCAATCGCAGGCGCGATAATCTCAATTTCCTCAGAGCCAAACAAACCATGTTCCCCTGCATGAGGATTCACACCAGCCACAGCAATACGTGGACGCTCAATGCCAACGCGTTTCAGGAAGTGGTTCGCAACACGAATGACCGTCTTCACCCTGTCACCGTTCAGCGTATCCAGGAATCTGCGCAGTGAGATGTGGGTCGAAATATGAATAACCTTGAGTTTATCGGTATAGAGCACCATCGCATACTCTTTGCTACCCGTCAGATGCGCCAGTAATTCCGTATGGCCCGGATAGTTGTGGCCACCAAGATGCAGGGCTTCTTTATTCAATGGCGCAGTGGCGATCGCTTTCACTTCCCCCGCTAACGCCAGTGCCGTGGCACGCTTAATGCAACGGTAGGCTAAATCTCCCGCAGCAGCCTGCACAACGCCAGGCATCAATGCGTCCGGGTTTTCCAGGGGCTCGTCAATCACGTTGATAACACCGGGCTTAAACATTGCGTCACTGATGCTATCGATAACGCGTAACACTGCCTGCGGAGTAATATTCATGGCGAGTATACGCCGCAGCGTTTGAACGCACCCAACCACCACTACCGGCGCACCAGAAAGCCCGGCATCGCTCAGGGATTTAATAATGATCTCCGGGCCAATACCTGCCGGGTCACCCATGGTTACTGCAATAATATTATTCACTCATTCTCTCCTCGATAAAATTCAGTACCTGACGCAATGTAGTCTCATCGCCAAATCCACCTGCTTTTGTCATCACAGGACGCGACCAGTCGCCGCCCAGAAAGTGCCCATATGGAACGCATTGCGCCACCTTCCCCGTAATACGAAACCCGCTCGCGCCTAACGCGCTGGCCGTTGCCATTGCAACATCACCACCTGAGAGATAAAGCGCATCGGGCGTTGTGCGAAGCAGTACCTGCCGGGTGAGTTCGCCGAGAAACTGGCAAATCTTTTCGCCAAGCGCAGTACGATCCAACTGCCTGCGCAGGCAAAGCGCGTCGATATGGTGCCTCGCCACAGAATCGTTGCAGGTGTGAACAATGCAGTGCTCTCCCTGGCTCAACGCCTGCACAATGCGTGTTTCATAACGTTGAATGTCTCCCGCCAGAATATTGTCCACATCGACGTGAATGCGCGTGGTGCGGGGATGCGTGTTAAGCGTGGCGATCTGCCGTTGAGCGATTTCACTCATAGAACCAATAATGGCCAGCACGCGACGTGGCGGGGTGACAGACAAACGCCGGGCAACGGCATCACAAATTCCGGCGGAGCCCACCAGCAATAGCGGTTGTTCGGCCTGCATCACTGCCTCAACAATATGATCCAGGTCGCAATCGGTCTGCGCATCCACCACGCCAATGCAGGACTGCTCGCGGGCGAAATGACCAAGGTCAGACACCGTGACAGAGCGGCACGAAATGGCCGTCTGCATCTGAATAATGTCTGCCACACGGTCACGCGTAACGGGCGTTTTCGGGTCGCTGGCAAATTCGGTATCTGTTAACAGAACGCCATTCACCCGGCACTCTCCGTCAACGGTGGTACGCCCTGCCAGCGGGTATGCCGGGGCGACAACTGCGCCTTTTACGCCACAGGCGTTCATCAATGCATCAATTTCAGCACCGATATTGCCACGCAGCGTGGAGTCTATCTTCTTGATAATGAGCGGTGTTTTTTGCGGTATGCGGATATTGCCCATCAGTGAGGACATTTTTTTCGCTGCCTGCTCAGGATCCATCGCCCGGCTGTCGCTATTAATCACCCATACGCTGGCATCACCGCGATAAGGCGTTTCAAAGGCCACATCGACCGTATGCCCCGCCAGTGCCAGGCTCACCCCTGCATCGTTAGCCCCTGTGAAATCATCGGCAACAACGAGAATGCGCGGTTCACTGATTCCCTTTTCCATCATCACTCCGGGTTGTTTATGATGAGCTTGATTATATTCAATCACATTTGATTAAATGTGAGCAAGCTCAAGTTATTAACCACCCGGATAAATTATAAAATTAGGCCATAATACGTAGATGACTGATTTTTGTTTGATTGAATTCAATCATGAAAGCGAGGTAGTAAGTGGTAACCATCAACAGCACAATACTGAGCGGCGCAGGCGCTATCCCTTCCCTGACATCGCTCTTACCCGGCATCAGGAAACTGCTGCTGGTCACAGATCGTAATATTGCGCAGCTCGACGGCGTGCAGCAGATCCGCGCCTTAATGGAAAAGAGCTGCCCGCAGGTTAGCGTTATCGATAATGTACCCGCAGAGCCCACGCATCATGATGTTCGCCAGCAAATGGTCGCTCTCGGCAATGCGTCTTTTGATGTGGTGGTCGGTGTCGGTGGCGGCAGCGTGCTGGATGTGGCAAAACTACTATCGGTGCTTTGTCATCCACAATCCCCAGGACTGGATGCGCTGCTTGCCGGTGAAAAACCCGTGCAGCGGGTGCAATCGTGGTTGATTCCTACAACCGCTGGAACCGGCTCGGAAGCCACGCCCAACGCGATTGTGGCCATTCCGGAGCAGAGCACCAAGGTGGGCATCATTTCCCCCGTACTGCTACCGGACTATGTCGCCCTTTTCCCGGAGCTGACCACCAGCATGCCTGCGCATATCGCGGCGTCCACGGGTATCGATGCACTCTGTCACTTACTGGAGTGTTTTACCGCCACTGTGGCAAACCCAATAAGCGATAACGCCGCCCTGACAGGGTTGAATAAGCTTTTCCGGCACATTCAGCCTGCCGTGAACGATCCTCATGATCTGCGCGCCAAGCTCGAGATGCTGTGGGCGTCTTACTATGGCGGTGTCGCCATTACTCATGCTGGCACGCACCTGGTCCATGCGCTCTCCTACCCGTTAGGTGGGAAATATCACCTGCCGCACGGCGTGGCGAATGCCATCTTGCTGGCGCCATGCATGGCCGTCGTACGCCCTTACGCGGTTGAGAAATTTGCCCAGGTCTGGGATTGCATTCCCGATGCGGATATCTCTCTGACCGCGGAAGAGAAATCTCACGCCCTGGTGGCCTGGCTACAGGCATTAGTCATTCAACTCAAGCTGCCCAACAATCTGGCGGATCTTGGCGTACCGCCCGAAGATATTGCGTCTCTTAGTGAGGCTGCACTGGACGTGAAGCGCCTGATGAACAATGCCCCCTGCCAGCTGAATCAGCAGGACGTGCAGGCCATTTACCAAACGCTGTTTCCGCAACATCACTTTAAGGAGTAAATCATGCCGAGAACTATTGAAGGTGTATTAACCGCCATCGTCACACCGTTTACCGCGTCGGGTGACCTGAATCTTTCGGCGTTAAAAGTACAGGTTAATCGCCAGCTGGAGGCCGGTAACGCGATTTTTTGCGGCGGCACCAACGGCGAGTTTTTTGTGCTGAACGAGCAGGAAAAACTCAGCGTTACGCAAACCTGCGTGGATGAAGTATCTGGCCGCGCACCGGTCGTGGCGCACATTGGTGAGATCTCGACGCGTGAAACAATTCGTCTGGGCCAGCAGATTGAGAAACTGGGCGTTGATGCGGTATCGGTCATTACCCCGTTCTTCGTACCGCTGAAACAAGAAGAATTGATAGCGCATTACACCGCGATTGCCGACGCTCTGAGCATTCCGATGTTTCTCTATAACATCCCGGCCCGCACCGGCAATACGATTCAACCGGAAACCGCGCGCGCTCTGGCATCGCATCCCAATATCATTGGGATTAAAGACAGCGCCGGAAGCTACGAAAGTCTGAAGGGTTTTCTCGATGCGGTGCGCGACATCGACGGCTTTAATGTGCTCAACGGCCCTGATTCGCTAATCCATAAAGGTTTTGTCGAGGGGTGCTCAGCCTGCATCTCCGGACTCGCCAACGTCGCGCCGCGGGAAATCAATGCTATCTGGTCTCGCTTCCATGCTGGTGATATTGAAGGATCTTATCAGGCACAGGAAAGCGTGACGGGCCTGCGTACCGATCTCTATAACGTGGCGTTTTCTCCGGCAGCGGTGAAAAAAGCGTTGCAACTCATGGGGCATGAGGTGGGTGATAGCCGCTACGCGGTTAATTTCACACCGGAACAACTCAGCGAGATTAAACAAATTATTCGCAATTATAATATTAAATAAAATAATCATATTATCCAGCTCGCCAACCTGTTGCCATAAAGATTAGATTAAAGAGACGAAGGGATTAACACATGCTCCTGTGGTTATTGCAGCCAGATATTTGGCTCACTTTACTTACCCTCACCTTTCTGGAAATTATTCTCGGGGTGGATAATATTATTTTTCTTTCACTGGTGGTGGCAAAACTTCCGTTATCGCAGCAAAACCTGGCGCGTAAACTGGGGTTAAGCTGCGCAATGATTATGCGGATATTATTACTGATATCCATTGCGTGGCTTTCACATATTACCCAGCCGCTTTTTACGATGTTCGCGCTGGAGGTTTCCTTCCGCACGTTGATTCTGCTCGGGGGCGGGCTGTTCCTGATTTATAAAGCGATACAGGAGATCCGCGAAGAGCTGTCGCCCGCGCAGGAAGACGAGCATGGCAGCGGATCGCGGCAGCTCTCGCTGTGCAGCGCCATTGTGCAGATTATGCTGCTGGATATCGTGTTTAGCCTGGATTCGGTGATCACCGCTGTCGGCCTGTCACAGCATATTTTCATCATGATTGCCGCCGTCATGATTGCTGTCGGCATCATGATGTTTGCGGCGAAAACCATTGGTGATTTCGTTAACGCCACACCGTCAATTAAAATACTGGCATTAACCTTTTTATTGTTTGTTGGCGTATTGCTGGTCGCGGATAGCGTTAACGTACATATTGCCAAAGAGTATCTCTACTTCGCGATATTTTTCTCTTTAAGCGTCGAAACACTCAATATTTTTCGTGACAAAAAAAACAAGAAGATTTCGGCATCGACCGAAATCCATGAATCGCACTCGCATTAATAAATACATCACTTTATTTAAGATGGAGTCTAATTATGTCTGTAACCCTTATTCGTGATGGCGTCATCCGCCCATCAGAGGCCGATACGCATGTTCATACCGCTATGCTGCCTTCGTCCTGCCCACAAAATCACGCGGCAAATATTCTTCCTCTGCCCGATGGCGCGTTAATGTGCGTTTGGTTTGGAGGGACGCAGGAAGGTATTGCCGATATTTCAGTCTGGGGATCGAGGTTGCCTGCTGGCGAAACACAGTGGCGTGATGCGGTCAAACTTTCCCATGATGACACACGTTCAGAGCAGAACCCCGTTCTGTTTCTCGCGCCGGATAACGTGCTGTGGCTGCTGTGGACGGCACAACTCTCAGGAAATCAGGATACCGCCATTGTCCGCTATCGTCAGTCTCACGACCTTGGGCAAACCTGGGGCGAGATCGCTACTCTGCTCGATAAACCTGGCACGTTCATTCGCCAGCCGATCACGGTTCTTGATAACGGCAACTGGCTGCTGCCCATCTTTTATTGCCGGACTCAGCCCGGCGAAAAATGGGTTGGTAATGATGATATCAGCGCGGTAAAAATTTCCGCTGACTGCGGCCAGTCCTGGCGCGATGTCGAGGTACCGCAAAGCCCTGGCTGCGTTCATATGAATATTACACCGCTGCATAACGGTAAGCTGGTTGCCCTCTTCCGCAGCCGTTGGGCGGACAACATCTACATCAGCCATTCTGTGGACCAGGGCGAGAGCTGGTCGGTGCCGCAAGCAACTGAACTGCCAAACAACAATTCGTCTATTCAGGTAACAACACTTGCCAGCGGCGAACTGGCGCTGGTGTACAACGCAATGAGTGCGGCAGGCGCAGTGGAACGTCGCGCATCGCTGTATGACGAAATCGACGACGGCGACGACAACCGCAAAGAGCCAACAGCCGTCGGGCGTTCCGCGTTCTGGGGAGCACCTCGCGCGCCAATGACGGTGGCGATTTCCGCCGATGGAGGTAAAAGCTGGCCGTGGCGGCGCAATCTCGATGAAGGCGACGGCTACTGCATGACCAATAATTCGCTGGAAAAGCTAAATCGCGAGTTCTCCTACCCCAGCATCAAGCAAAGCCCGGACGGTTCTCTGCATATCGCTTACACCTGGTGGCGACAGGCTATCAAGTACGTGCGCATCTCCCCTGAGTGGGTTAAGGGGCAGGCATCATGATTATTGGTAATCTCAACCATTTGTCGCAGGCGGGGCTTCCCGCCGGGGTGAGACACATTTTGCTTCGCCCGGAGTGTTCACTGCTGGCGCTATCAGCCAGGGAGGATGGTCGCTGGCAGCCCGAAGGATGTCGGTGGTTCTGCATGCTGGGTACTTCAGACACGCAACCGGCCGATCTTCGTCATACGGAATATCACCATCTGTGGGCCGATATTCAGGTGGTGATCGCTGGGTGTGAAGGCATTAATGCGGGAACGCGGCCAGTAGCTCGCGAAGGCGATGAAGAACGTAAGCCCGATCTGTTTATCGCCCCATCCCCTGAAAACAGTGTCGCCATTACCCTACACGCCGGTGATTTCGCCGTCTTTATGCCAGAAGAACCTCATCAGGCGCTGTGCGCAATTGATACGACCACATCAGTACGCAAAGCGGTCTTTAAGGTGCCGCGCGACATGCTGGAAGCCTAAAAGGAGAAAAAAATGACAATGGAAATGATGTTGGCGCTAGGAATACTGGTTCTGATGATCGTGCTGATCATGTCGGACAAACTTCCCTTTGGTGCGCCGCCTTTGCTTGCTTGTTTACTGTTGGTGTTATGCAAGGTATCCACAATCCAACAGGCCTTCGCCGGTTTTGTTAACTCAACCGTTATTATGCTTGCTGGTTTTATGGTGGTAATGGCCGGGCTGCAAAAAACACAACTTATCATGGGCATTAAAACCGCGATGATGTCACATCTGAATCGCGGGGGTTTTAAAAGCTATATACTGTTGCTGATGATCGTCATGCTTGGCGCGAGCCTTGCGGGTACGGGTGCGACGGGATATTACGTGCTAATCCTGTCGCTTATCGCATCACTGCCTTATAGCCAGAAGCTACCGACCTCAAAACTTGTTATGCCTCTGGGTTTTGCCACTAATCACCCACTAATTCCGATTAATGTGGCGTTACTTTTTGGTGTCACTGTATCCGTATTACAGTCATCAGGTATCAACCAGGAAATTTCGATGATCAAATTTGCCCTGGTTAACCTAATCATGTCAGTGGCATATTTTGCATGGAGTTTAATTGCTTACCGCTTTTTGCCAACCCACCCTACTGCGGACACCGTTGAGAATAATGGATCGCAATCAGAAAATGCAGCAGATGTTCTTCCTGCCTGGAAGGAAAAATGCACTGTCGGCGCTTTTTTCGTCAGCGTCGTTGGCATGATGCTTATCAGCACATTAGGCGATATTGCTTATATTATTCCAGGCCTGGCGGGAGGTTTTTTACTGATTATCGGCGTCCTCGACTTTAAGGAAGTACGCGATAATATGGGCGCTCCCGTTATTATCATGACGGCATGTGTTATCGGTGTTGCTGACGCGCTCGCGGGAACAGGTGTGACGGCGATGATCGGTAACGCTGTAGCCGGGGTTCTGGGAACAAACGTTTCACCGTTCATCTTTATTCTTGTTCTGGCGTTATTAACCAGTACTTGCTCTACCTTCACCGGCTCAACAATAGGCTCTATTTTCATTTTCGGCCCTATTGCCATTGCCGCCTGTACAGGGTTAGGTATAAGCCCAATGGCAGCTGCTGTTGCGATAACGATATCAGGCTGGAACGGCGGCTATATGCCTATCGACGGTATGCCAGCAATGATTATGGGAATGGGCAAATACAAAATGTCCGAATTTTGGATTTTCACCATCCCCATGTACTTCATCCGCATTCTGGCGCTATGCGCAGGCGCTGTCTTTATCTTCCCAATGTAACCTCAGGCAAAAAAAGCGTTCCTTTCAAATAAAGGGACGCTTTCCCGCCCATCAGTACCCGATTCCCTTGCCATTCGCAGCGTACATCGCCGCCGCGTGCGGAAACCTGACGCGCCAGCATTTGCGTTTTGCCCAGTTTTTCGCCCCAGTAGGGAATGAGCATAGTATGCGATGAGCCGGTTACCGGATCTTCCCATACCGCTTCACCCGGCGAGAAGAATCGGCTGACAAAATCATACGCGCCGTCGCCGCGTGCAGTAATCGCCACTTTGTGTTCTCCGGGGTTCATGGCGCTAATATTGGGCGTCACCGCCTCAACCTGCTGACGACTCTCCAGTTCAATAACCCAGGCGCGGCCTTTACGTGCATTCAGATACTCCGTAATCCCCAGCGCGGCAAGCATCTCGGCAGGCGGTGTCGCGGGTTGCGTCTCGCCTACCGGAAAATCAAGCGTCAGCCATTCGCCATCGCGCGTGACCGTCAGTTGACCTGATGCGGTTTCAAAGCGAATTGTGCGTTCCGGGTAATGCAGTTGCTGAAAAATAACGTGCGCCGTGGCAAGCGTCGCGTGCCCACACAGGTTGACTTCCTGGCGGGTGGTAAACCAGCGCAGCTCAAAACCACTCGGTTGCTGGACCACAAATGCGGTTTCTGACTGATTATGCTGCTGGGCCATTTTCAGTAATAATGCATCGGGCAACCAGCTCTCAAGAACACACACCGCTGCGGCATTTCCTTCAAACGGACGCTCACTGAACGCATCCACCAGATAAATATCAATTTCCCGCATTGTGATCTCCTGTCGCTGTTCAATCGTTAAAATGACACAAATCTGCGGACTGCGGCAGTCTGATGAGAAAAAAATCACGGGCAATACCATTGATTGAACAGATACAAAATGAGATCTGAATCACAAAACGATTGTCATTCAACCAACAATGGCTTTAAGATCGCACGTCTCATCCTTTCCAAACTACCCCAGAAAATTCTATGACAACGAACACAGTCTCGCGCCACATCGCATGGCTTCGGGTGGTGACGCTCGCCATCGCGGCCTTCATCTTTAATACCACCGAGTTTGTGCCGGTGGGCCTGCTTTCCGATATCGCCGACAGTTTTGGGATGACGACGGCGCAGGTCGGTATCATGCTGACTATCTACGCATGGGTCGTCGCGCTGATGTCACTGCCGTTTATGCTGCTGACCAGCCAGATGGAACGCCGTAAGTTATTGATTGGCCTGTTTGTGCTGTTTATCGCCAGCCATATTCTCTCTTTCTTTGCCTGGAACTTTACCGTGCTGGTCGTCAGTCGTATCGGTATCGCGTTTGCCCATGCCGTGTTCTGGTCGATCACCGCGTCTCTGGCCATCCGCATGGCACCTGCCGGTAAACGGGCTCAGGCGCTGAGCCTGATTGCCACCGGTACCGCGCTGGCAATGGTTTTTGGCATTCCGATTGGCCGCATCGTGGGGCAATATTTTGGCTGGCGAACCACCTTCCTTGCCATTGGTATGGGTGCGCTGCTGACCATGGTGGCGCTGATTAAACTGCTGCCCAAACTACCGAGCGAGCATTCGGGTTCTCTGAAAAGTCTGCCTGTGCTGTTCCGTTGCCCGGCGCTGGTCAGCATTTATCTGCTGACCGTGGTCGTGGTGACCGCCCATTACACCGCGTATAGCTATATCGAACCCTTTGTGCAAAACGTTGCCGAACTGAGTGGAAATTTCGCCACCATGTTGCTGCTGATCCTTGGCGGCGCGGGCATCATCGGCAGCATTCTGTTCGGGAAACTGGGTAATTTGCACGCTTCTGGCCTCATCACCAGCGCCATTGGTCTGCTGCTGGTTTGCCTGCTGCTGCTGCTGCCCGCCTCTCACCAGGCCAGCCACCTGGCGGTATTGAGCGTGTTCTGGGGAATTGCGATTATGATTATCGGCCTGGGAATGCAGGTGAAAGTGCTGTCGCTGGCACCGGATGCCACCGACGTGGCGATGTCGCTGTTTTCCGGGATCTTTAATATTGGGATTGGCGCAGGTGCGTTACTTGGAAGTCAGATAAGCAGCCACATTTCAATGGCCTCTATCGGTTACGTCGGGGCGGTTCCGGCCGTTGCGGCGTTGATTTGGGCTGTAATAATATTCCGCCGCTGGCCTGCCGCGTCATTAGAAGAGCAGGCGCACCGCTCGTGATGGTTCTGGAGCCGGGGATAATCCCGGCTCCCTGCATTACGCGCCCGGCCAGGTGTTAATGATTTCCACCACGCCGTTAATAATAAACTGCACGCCCATACACACCAGTAGGAATCCCATCAGGCGCGAAATGGCTTCAATGCCGCCTTTCCCTACCCAGCGCATAATCGCCCCGGAACTGCGCAGGCTGCCCCACAGAATAATCCCCACCAGAGCAAAAATAATGGGCGGCGAAATCAATACCACCCATTCAGGAAAACTGACGCCATGTTTAATCGTCGATGCAGAACTGATAATCATCGCGATGGTACCCGGCCCTGCTGTGCTCGGCATCGCCAGCGGCACAAACGCAATATTAGCGGTCGGCTCATCTTCCAGCTCTTCTGATTTGCTGGACGCTTCCGGTGATTCGTGGGCTTTCTGCTGCGGGAAAAGCATGCGGAAACCGATAAACGCGACGATCAATCCCCCGGCGATACGCAGTCCAGGTATAGAAATACCGAATGTATTCATCACCAGTTGGCCAGCATAGTAGGCGACCATCATAATGGCGAAGACATAAATAGACGCCATACGTGCCTGATGGTTACGTTCTGCCGCGTTCATATTTCCCGCTAATCCGAGAAAAAGCGCCACGGTTGTGAGCGGGTTTGCCAGCGGTAAAAGCACCACCAGACCAAGCCCGATTGCCTGAAAAAGTTCAATCATATGAGATACTAGCCTTCTCTGTTTTACGAATAAGTTCGCAGTCTACGCGATGCAGTATAGCGTTTTCGCAGCATCTCTTGCTATGTCACCCCGTTGTACAGAATTTCCTCTTAATTGTAGTTGGATAGTCTCTGTTCAGCGTTTTAGCAAATCGTGGCATCCCTCAATCCATTCAGTTGACTTATGATTGCGTGAGAAATAATATCCACCGCAACTAAAGTACTTGCCAGGGCAACCATTGTGAACATCACAAGCGACCTCTTCAATGAAATCATCCCGCTTGGGCATTTGATTCACATGGTTAATCAGAAAAAAGATCGCTTACTCAACGAGCATCTATCGCCTGAAGACATTACTTCCTCACAGTTCAGGGTCCTCTGCTCTATCCGCTGCAAAGGCAGCATTACACCGGTAGAGCTGAAGAAAATCCTTTCGGTCGATCTGGGCGCGCTTACCAGAATGCTTGACCGATTGCTTTGCCGGGGCTGGATTGCCCGTTTGCCGAATCCGCATGACAAACGTGGCGTACTTATCCAGTTAACGCCAGAAGGCGCTGAAATTTGTGAGAAATGTCATCAGCTTGTTGGGCAGGACCTGCACCAGGAATTAACAAAAAACTTAACGGCAAACGAAGTTGCAACGCTTGAGCTTCTGTTAAAAAAGATTTTGCCGTAAACAGAAAGAGGTAAGACGATGTCCAGACGCAACACTGACGCTATCACCATTCATAGCATTTTGGACTGGATCGAAGATAACCTTGAATCGCCCCTGTCGCTGGAAAAAGTGTCAGAGCGCTCGGGTTACTCCAAATGGCACCTGCAACGGATGTTTAAAAAGGAAACCGGACACTCTTTAGGTCAGTACATTCGCACCCGCAAACTGACCGAGATTGCCCAGAAGTTAAAAGAGAGCAATGAGCCGATACTCTACCTGGCAGAACGCTACGGTTTTGAATCACAGCAGACGTTGACGCGAACCTTTAAAAACTATTTCGATGTGCCGCCGCACAAGTATCGCGTCACCAATATGCACGGAGAGTCTCGTTATCTCTTCCCGCTTAATCACTGTACTTATTAATCGCCTGCACAAGACGTATCGAGGAATACCATGAAACTGTTCGCCTCCGCTGCCTTCGCTATTATGGCGTTGGTTTCCAGCCAGAGTTATGCGGAGCAAACCCTGACACCTACGCAACACAACGCCCGAGACACCATGATTATGCCGTCGGCTAACCAACAGTCGCCGTTCGATTTTAATCATATGGATGCCGGTAGCGACAAATCAGACGAACTGGGTGTGCCGTACTACAACCAGCGTGGCCTCTGATTTGTGTCCGCCCCGCACATGCGGGGCGTTGCTTTATCCCCTCGCCGCCCGCATACCGGGTAGACGCAACCCGAAGACGTTAATAAACAAGCCCGCCATAATCAGCACCGCCCCCAAAAGCTGTAATGCCGATAAGGTTTCATCGAGCAATAACGCCGCGCTTGCCAGCCCCACAACCGGAACCAACAACGACAACGGTGCCACGCGCCAGGTTTCATAACGCCCGAGTAACGTTCCCCAGATGCCATAACCGATTATCGTCGCCACAAACGCCAGATAGACCAGCGACAAAATCGTGGTGAGATCGATAGCCAACAGGCTTTGCGCCATTAGCGACGGGCCGTCAAAAATAAGCGAGCTGAGCATAAACGGAATAATCGGGATCAGCGCACTCCACACCACCAGCGACATCACCGCCGGCTTTGATTCATGTTGCATGATGCGTTTATTAAAGATATTGCCACAGGCCCAGCTTAGCGCCGCCGCCAGGGTGAGCATAAAACCTAACAAGCCAACATGCTGGCCATTCAGGCTCCCCTCAATCAGCACCAGTACACCAAATACCGCCAGAGAAATCCCGGCTACCTGCTTGCCCTGTAACCGTTCGCCAAACACAAACGCACCGAGAATGATGGTAAAGAACGCCTGCGCCTGCAGCACCAGTGAGGCCAGCCCGGCAGGCATACCAAATTTAATCGCGCAAAACAGAAAGGCAAACTGACCAAAGCTTATCGTCAGGCCATAACCCAACAGCAGGTGAAGGGGAACTTTCGGCCTTGCCACAAAAAAGATGGCCGGAAACGCCACCAGTAAGAAGCGTAATCCCGCTAACAACAGTGGTGGCATATTGTGCAGGCCCACTTTGATCACCACAAAGTTGATGCCCCACGCCACCACCACCAGCAATGCCAGTAGCCCATCTTTACGTGTCATACCCTGCCTCAATTATTTATTAAAATTATGTAAACAGATTCAACATAACTAAAAATAGCAAGATCGAACAGATCATTATTTTTGGCAGGGTAAAATGTGCAGACGGCCTCTGTGCGCTGGTATACAAGTGCGCGTTGGCATGATATTTCTGAAAAGGCACATCACAACGAAAACATAACAAATCGTCTGGCAGAACAATGAATCCAACTTTACGGCGCTCCACCGGTGCGCTGCTGGCATCGTCGCTCCTGTTGACCATCGGGCGTGGCGCAACACTTCCTTTTATGACTATCTACCTCACGCGCAAGTATGCAATGACGGTCGATACCATCGGCTATGCCATGACCATCGCGCTGACCATCGGCGTCATCTTTAGCCTTGGCTTTGGCATCCTCGCGGATAAGTTTGACAAGAAACGCTACATGCTGCTGGCGATCGTTGCGTTTATCGCCGGGTTTGTTGCTATTCCGCTGGTGAATAGCGTCACCCTGGTGGTACTGTTTTTTGCACTGATCAACTGCTCTTATTCCGTGTTCGCTACTGTCCTGAAAGCCTGGTTCTCCGACGCTCTGTCATCAACGGAAAAAGCGCGGATCTTCTCCCTCAACTACACCATTCTCAATATCGGCTGGACGGTTGGCCCACCGCTCGGCACGCTACTGGTGATGTACAGCATCAACCTGCCCTTCCTGCTGGCTGCCACATGCGCAGCATTGCCGCTGGTGCTGATTCAACGCTACGTGCAACGGTTACTCGCCAGTGAAAGCGAACAAACGCCGGTAGCGTGGGACCCGTCGGTATTACTGCATGACAAAGCCTTATTATGGTTCACGCTATCGGGCCTGCTTGCCTCCTTCGTAGGCGGGTCGTTTGCCTCGTGCCTGTCGCAATATGTTCTGGCGGTGGCAGACAGCACCTTCGCAGAGAAAGTGATCGCGGTGATCCTGCCGGTGAATGCCGCCATTGTCGTCTCACTCCAGTATGCGGTGGGCCGCCGACTCAGCACCAGAAACCTGCGCCCACTCATGACGCTGGGCACCGTTTGCTTTGTGCTGGGGCTGGTCGGCTTTATGTATTCCGACAACAATCTGATTTACTGGGGACTCGCGGCGGCGGTGTTTACGATTGGCGAGGTTATCTATGCACCCGGCGAATACATGTTGATTGATAACATCGCCCCGCCGGGCATGAAAGCCAGCTACTTCTCAGCACAGGCGCTGGGTTGGATGGGCGCGGCAATGAACCCCATGCTCACAGGGCAAATTCTCACGCACATGCCACCCGCCTCGTTGTTCCTGATTTTAATCGCCGCGATCGTCGTCGCCTGGGCGTTGGTGCTGAAAGGCATGAACGCCAGCGGCAGGCGTAAAGCGCTCACCGCGCTGTAAGCGTCATCCTCAGCACGTGATTTCCGCGTGCTGAGGCGTGCCGGCAAACTCATATCCTTCATCCTGCCAACCTGTCATCCCGCCTATCATCAGTTTCACCGGACGCCCCAGTAACGCCAGTTTAAGCGCCGCCTGGTCAGCGCCGTTACAGTGCGGGCCCGCGCAATAGACCACAAACAACGTCTCCTGTGGCCACGCAGCCATCCGCTCTGCCGTCATCTGTCGATGAGGTAGATGAAGCGCGCCGGGAATATGCCGCGCAGCAAACATTTCCGGGCTGCCAACGGCATGCAAAAGCACAAAATCCACATCCTGATTACGCATGGCGGCGTGCACATCGGCACAGTCTGTTTCCATACTTAAGCGCTGGCGAAAATGACGTATCACGTCTTCGGCCGGAGCCACGGCAAATTCACTTACATAACTCATAGTCACATCTCCTGGTCTGTGTTAACACTGTGTTGTCACCGCGTCTGCGGTATCCACTAACGCGAGTATAAACATGGCATTACCCCTTAAGCCGCCCGCATTTCTGACAGAAAACAGCCAGAATATGACAATCTCTGATTCTCCCCTGGTGGTCGTACTGGCTTACGATGGGCTCTGTACATTTGAATTTGGCGTGGCGGTCGAAATTTTTGGCCTTCCGCGTCCGGAGATGGGCGACAACTGGTATCGCTTTGCCGTCGCCGCCGTGGATGACGGCGAAATGCGCGCCCTCGGCGGCATTCGTTTGATGACGGATGGCGGTTTAGAATGCTTAAAGGATGCTGACACGATTGTGGTGCCGGGTTGGCGTGGCGTGGAAACGCCGGTTCCCGACGCGCTTTGTGAGGCGTTGCGTCAGGCTCATGCCCGTGGTTGCCGAATTATGTCTATTTGCTCCGGCGTTTTTGTACTGGCGGCGGCTGGCTTGCTGGACGGTAAAAAGGCCACAACCCACTGGCGTTATACTGAGAAGCTCCAGCAGCGTTATCCCGCTATCAGTGTGGTTGATGATGTGCTTTATCTGGAACAGGATAACGTCATGACATCAGCTGGCAGCGCCGCGGGGATAGATCTCTGTTTGCACGTCGTGCGACTCGATTTTGGCCTCGATGCCGCGAATGTTGTTGCGCGTCGTTTGGTGGTCCAGCCTCATCGTGATGGCACGCAAAAACAACAGATTGAGCGCCCGGTCGCGCGCGATCGCGAAAGCCTGCGGTTGGGCTCGCTGTTTGATTATCTGCACCAGAATATTGCTGAAAACCATACGGTGACCTCGCTGGCGCAACGTATGGGTATGAGTGAACGTACGTTTTTACGCCGATTTCAGGAATCAACCGGAAAAACACCGGCCCGCTGGCTGTTAGACGAACGCCTTCGCCGGGCCCAGCATTATCTGGTGACGACGCGCATCAGTATGGAAAGCGTGGCTGAGCAAGCAGGGTTTGTAAATGGTAAGACTCTGCGTCGCCATTTCCAGCGGCATCTGGCAAGCAGCCCACTTGCCTGGCGGAAAAAATTCACGGTCAGCGGTGAATAATATTATTTCAGGCAAAAAAAAACCGTCAGATAACTGACGGTAAAATGCTTGCATGGATAGATCTGTGTTTTTGGTTAGTACAGTCATTCGTAGACATCCGTGATAACGACGACTGTTGCTAAAATCATCCTAGCACTGGCTTCCTCAATGAAAGCTAAACGACAAATACGTCATTCAGCGTATTTGTTTTCCAGCCTTTTTTGCTTTTACAGCAGGCTGTGCGATCCGCCCACATTCTGCCGGACCGTGATTCCTGCAAGTTTTGATTTTCAGGCGTGTTTGACCAGGTGATTCCACGGCGAATTTTACGCATACTTTTTTTCATACTACCCTCCGGCAGATTGTCGAAATTTAATCCGTTAACTCAACAAGTTACAAAGCAATAGTAGCAGTCTGAATGGCGAGTTACTTCAATAAATGCGCTTATTTGTAAAGACGGTGTGAGGAAATGCACGAATGCTAAAGACATAGATATCAACAGCAGACACCTACCGAATATGTCGGGTTGTCGTGAAATGCATCTTGCGTAAGATAGCCAGCGTTATCTTCCTTCAGGATTGATGACGAGAATGCATAATTCATTGTCAGATTTAGCCCGCCTTCCCCTGTGCGGGCTTTTTTTTGTGTTTCCATCACAAAAACAGACATCAAAAATAAAAAACATTTGATACACAGTCAGATAAATTATAATGCGGGTGAATAACACTACAGGGAGGTTGTCGTGTTTGAATCTCATTTAAATATTTTTATCAGAGCTGTGTTTGTTGAAAACATGGCGCTCAATTTCTTTTTAGGGATGTGCACGTTTCTGGCGATCTCTAAAAAGATCGATATCGCCTTTCGTCTTGGTCTTACGGTTACAGCCCTGCTTACCGTGGCGACGCCCATCAACAATCTGATTTATACCCATCTGCTGAGGGAGAACGCGCTGATCGAGGGTGTGGATCTGAGTTTTCTCGATTTCATCACCTTTATTGGCGTACTGGCGGCACTGGTACAGATCCTGGAAATGGTGCTGGATCGCTTTCTGCCCGCCTTGCATCACACCCTGGGCGCATTCCTGCCGTTGTTGACCATTCACTGTGCCATCTTTGGTGCGACCATTTTTATGGTGCAGCGTGAGTACACATTCGGCGAGTCCATCACTTACGGCGCCGGATGCGGCCTCGGCTGGATGCTGGCGCTGGTGGCTCTGGCGGGCATTCGCGAGAAGCTGAAATACGCCAATATGCCAAAAGGCCTGCGCGGGCTGGGCAGCGTGTTTATTACTGCCGGGTTGATGTCGCTGGGGTTTATGTCGTTTTCGGGGATATCGCTTTAGGCAAACTGCCCCCTCACCCTAACCCTCTCCCCCAGGGAGAGGGGACCGATAGTGCCAATCTTCAGGCCGGGGTGAGGGGCCGTACTACTCACTCAACCCACGATTCCTCAACATCGGCTCAATCAGCGGATCGTGCCCGCGCCAGTCGCGGTACAGCGCTTCTAAATCGCTACTATTACCGCGCGACAATATCGCCTGACGGAAGCGTTCACCGTTCTCGCGGCTTAAACCGCCCTGCTCTTCAAACCAAAGATAGCCGTCATCGGCCAGCATTTGTGTCCATAAATAGGCGTAATAGCCAGCGGCGTAACCTCCGCCAAAGATATGGGCAAAATAGCTGCTACGGTAACGTGGTGGTACCGCAGCGAGATTCAGATTTTCTTGCTGTAAGGCCTGCGCTTCAAATTGCGCCACGTTCTGCGGTATAGACTGCGCTGTCACCGTATGCCAGTTCATATCCAGCAACGCCGCGCTCAACAGTTCCGTCATGTCATAGCCTTTATTGAACTTCGCGGCACGGAACATGCTGTCGCGCAGGGCTTCCGGCATCGGCTCACCGGTTTGATGATGGCGGGCATAGTGGGCAAACACCTGCGGATGGCTGGCCCAGTGTTCGTTGATCTGTGACGGGAACTCGACAAAATCTCGCGGCGTACTGGTGCCGGATAGTGTGGCATAACGCTGGCTGGCAAACAGACCGTGAAGCGCGTGACCAAATTCGTGGAACAGGGTAATGACGTCATCCCAGGCGATCAGCGCACTGTTGCCGGCGGCCGGTTTTGGATAGTTACAAACGTTGTAAATTACCGGACGCGTATTGAGCAGCGTTGATTGCTGAACGAAGTTATCCATCCACGCCCCACCGCTTTTACTGTCGCGCGCGAAGAAATCGCCGTAAAACAGCGCAATACCTTCACCATTTTCGGCGAAAATCTCCCATACGCGTACATCTGGATGATAAACCGGAATATCGAAGCGTTCGATAAAGCGAATACCAAACAGCTGGCTGGCCGCCCAGAACACACCCTCAATCAGCACATGATCGAGTGCAAAATAGGGTTTGATCTGCGCTTCATCAATCGCGTATTTTTCGCGGCGAACCTGTTCAGCGTAATAGAGCCAGTCCCAGGCTTGCGCCGCAAACGGCGCAGGCTGAGAATCAATAACCTGCTGAATATCGGCCAGTTCTCGCTCGGCGCGCGCCCTGGCTGCGGGAGCGATTTCGCGCATAAAATGCAGCGCCGCGTCCGGCGTTTTCGCCATCTGATCGGCCATACTCCAGCTGGCGTAATCCGCAAAACCTAACAATGCGGCCTGTTTTGCGCGAATGTCTACCAACTTTAATACCAGCTCGCGTGTGTCATTATCATCGCCCTTTTCCGTACGTGACCATGCGGCTTTAAACAGCTTTTCGCGTGTTTGTCTGTCGCGCAAAGACGCCAGAAACGGCTGCTGAGTCGTATTCAACAAAGGAAGCAACCAGCTGTTATGCAGCCCGCGATCCTGTGCCGCGACCGACGCCGCGGCTAACTCCTCCGCATTCAGGCCATCAAGCTGAATAGGTTCCTCGATGACCAGTCCCCCCGCTTTTGTGGCCGTCAGCAGGCGCTGATGAAACTGGCTACTGAGCGTGGCAGACTGCGTATTCAGCGCTTTTAACTGCGATTTTTCATCCGCGCCCAGCGTGGCGCCCGCCAGAATAAAGCGCTGATAGATGACCTCAACAAGACGACGTGATTCCGCATCCAGAGACAATTCATCGCGTGACTGCCAGACCGCTTCTACGCGGCTGAACAGCGCATCATTAAGATAGATATCGTTTGAAAGCTCAGCCAGCTCTGCCGAAAATTGCTCATCCAGACGCTGAATTTCATCGTTTGTATGTGCCGCAGCCATCGCAAAGAAAACGCTGGTCACGCGGGTCAGCAATTCGCCGCTTTTCTCCAGCGCAATGAACGTATTCTCAAAGTTTGCTGGTTCCGGGTTTTGTGCGATGTGGCCAATCTCTTCGCGTTTACGTTTCACGGCCTCGTTAAATGCCGGACGATAGTCGCTGTCACTGATCAAATTAAACGGGGGGGCCTGATACGGCAGCGTACTGGCGGCAAAGAATGGGTTGGTGGCCAACATGTTCGACTCCTTGAGATGACTTTCCCTTAGAGTAGGCAACCCCCGGAAAGACCGCAATCACTTCCCGCGATGGAAAAGAGCGTGCTATCGTAATAACACACAAAAAGCGTTGAGGAACAGAGAGATGATCATACTGGTTACCGGGGCAACGGCAGGTTTTGGTGAAAGCATTACGCGTCGTTTTGTCGCCAATGGACACAAAGTGATTGCTACAGGACGCCGCCAGGAGCGCCTGCAGGTGTTAAAAGAGGAACTTGGCGATAGCGTGTTAACTGTGCAACTGGACGTGCGCAACCGTGCCGCAATCGAAGAAGCGCTCAGCCAGTTGCCCGCTGAGTGGCAGGCGATTGATGTTCTGGTGAACAACGCCGGGCTGGCGCTGGGCATGGAGCCAGCGCACAAAGCCAGCGTAGAAGACTGGGAAAACATGATCGATACCAATAACAAAGGCCTGGTGTACATGACCCGCGCCGTATTGCCGGGAATGGTTGAGCGCAATCGCGGCCATATTATCAATATTGGTTCCACCGCCGGAAGCTGGCCGTATGCAGGCGGTAACGTCTATGGCGCAACCAAGGCGTTCGTGCGTCAGTTCAGCCTAAATTTACGCACCGATCTGCACGGCACTGCCGTTCGTGTAACCGATATCGAACCGGGCCTGGTCGGCGGTACAGAGTTCTCCAATGTGCGTTTCAAAGGTGATGATGCCAAAGCAGGTAAAACCTATGAAAACACCAATGCACTGACCCCGGAAGATGTGACCGAAGCCGTCTGGTGGGTGGCGACCCTGCCAAAACATGTCAACATCAATACCGTTGAAATGATGCCCGTTAGCCAGACTTACGCAGGCCTGAGCGTTCACCGTCAAAATTGATGTTTTTAGCCCTGCCCGACGCCCGTCGGGTATGGGCTCAGCAGTAAAAAAAGCGTAAAATAGAGGCCAAAATCAGCGAATAAGAATGAGTCAATGGCCGCCGAAACACAACTGAACCCAACACAGCCCGTCAACCAGCAAATTTATCGCATTTTACGCCGCGATATCGTGCATTGTTTGATTCCCCCAGGAACGCCGCTTTCTGAAAAAGAGGTGTCGATGCGCTTTGACGTTTCACGCCAGCCTGTTCGCGAAGCGTTTATTAAGCTGGCGGAAAATGGCCTGATTCAAATTCGCCCTCAGCGCGGTAGCTATGTGAATAAAATTTCACTGTCGCAGGTGCGGAACGGCTGTTTTGTACGTCAGGCGATTGAGTGTGCGGTGGCGCGTCGGGCGGCGACCATGATCACCGACAAACAGCTCTATCAGCTGGAACAAAATCTTCACCAGCAGCGAATTGCCATCGACCGGCTCCAGCACAATGATTTCTTCCAGCTTGATGATGAATTTCACCAGTTGCTGTCGATGATTGCCGACTGCCAGCTGGCATGGGATACCATCGAGAATATTAAAGCGGCGATCGACCGCGTTCGCTATATGAGCCTCGACCACGTTTCTTCCCCGGATATGCTGCTGGCGCAGCACCACGATATATTTCATGCACTGGAAAAACGCGATCCAGATTTAGTGGAAAAAGCGATGACACAGCATTTGCAGGAAATTAGTGAATCTGTGCAGTTAATTCGGCAGGAAAAACTCGACTGGTTTAGCGAGGAGTAACAGAAAGCCTTCACACAGGGGTGAAGGCTTTTATGTTGTTCAGGACTCTCTGACGACCATGGTCGGTATCGCGGCATGACGCAGAATCGACTCGGCATTGGAACCCAGCAAGTGGGTTGTACCGCCGGGGCTGCGAGAGCCGATAACGATGGCGTCGTAACCTTCCGTTTTGCTCATCGCGATAATCTCATCACGAATATTGCCAAACCGTACTTCGGTACGCAGCCGCGAAGCGGGAATATCCAGCATCTTCATCAGACGCTTCATTTTTATTTCCGACTCGTTCGACATAAACGCATTAAACTTTTTGATATCAGAGGCAAATCCGCGTAATAACGAACGACTGCTGTTGGGCAGTACATTAACCAACGTGATTTCCCCCTCTTCACCCGCCAACCAGGCCGCGTGGCGCAATGCTTTGTCACTCAAATCCATTTCAAATACATCTACAGGCATCAATATTTTTTTGTACATAGCCCAATCTCCTTATTCCAGAGGAACTTTATTGCAGCAAGGTAACAATGCCATATTTAAACTAAACGAATCCACAATGATTTCTGCGTTAAACTATTTACCTTTGCAAAGGTTCGTCCATTACTTCAGCTACTCTTAACTAACCTGTAGATATGTATAAGCCCACCCTTTCCCTAAAAAAAACGTGTAATTGATCAAAAACAATTTAATTTTTTATGGATAGGCGTATTTATAGAACCCGTCGTTGCCACATCCCATTTTGTAACCGGCTTCGATATGAAAGAAAGGAGAACACCATGATGACTTACGATCGTAACCGCAATGCAATTACTACTGGCAGCCGTGTAATGATTAATGGTACCGGGAAAACCGGCACCATCAAGGCGATTAAAGCAGACGGTATGACACCTGCCCAGGTGCGCCGCAGCAAAACAGTTGAGATTGATGGTTGTGACGGACAGTTCGAGCCGATTGAGCTTATTCGTCTCGGCATGCACTAATTAGTGGTGTAATTCGGGTGGCCTTGTTCTGAGGCCGCCCGGAAATGATGTTCCTGCCTGCGTTATATTCCCCAATTGAAATATTGTGCCTGCATTTTGCCGGATGGCGCTGCGCTTATCCGGCCTATGAAGAAAGTGCCTATCCGTAGGCCCGGTAAGCATCACGCCACCGGGCAAATTACCGCATCAGGCGTTGGCAAATTCCGCAACCGTCGCCTTCGCACCTTTCGCCAGCAGTGACAGATATGCCTTCGTTACCTGCTCAACAAATTTCGCTTCATGCGGCAGTTCTTTACCGAAAATAGCCTCGATACCCAGCAACGCTTTGACGCGAGCTTCACCCTCTTCGCTTTGCGCAACGGTCGCCTGAATCACCGATAGCAGCGGATCGCACACTTCAATAGCGTTGCCCTGCTCGTCCACGCCGCCAACATAGCGCATCCAGCCAGCAACACCCAGCGCCAGCAGCGCAAAGCTGCTGTTATGCACCAGGTGCCAACGGACGGAATCCAGCATACGCTGTGGCAACTTCTGGCTGCCGTCCATCGCGATTTGCCAGGTACGGTGACGCAGCGCCGGGTTGGTATAACGTTCAATCAGCAGATCGGCATAGCGAGACAGATCCACACCCTGAACTTTCAGCGTCGGGGCCTGCTCTTTCAGCATCAGGTCGTGTGCCGCGCGGCGATAATTCTCATCGCCCATGCAGTCATTGATATGCTGATAGCCCGCCAGGTAACCCAGGTACGCCAGGAAGGAGTGGCTGCCGTTAAGCATGCGCAGTTTCATCTCTTCGAACGGAATAACGTCAGAAACCAGTTCCGCTCCTGCTTTTTCCCACTCCGGGCGGCCCGCAACGAAGTTATCTTCAATCACCCACTGGCGGAACGGTTCACAAGCCACACCAGCCGGATCGCGTACACCGGTCAGTTGTTCAATTTTATCCAGCGTATCGGCAGTGACCGCCGGAACGATACGGTCAACCATCGTAGACGGGAACGTCACGTTTTGTTCAATCCACGCCGCCAGGTCTGCATCCACCGCGCGGGCATAGGTGGTAACGACATTGCGCATCACGTGGCCGTTTTCCGGCATGTTGTCGCAAGACATCACGCTAAATGCTGGCAGTCCCGCGGCTTTACGACGCGCCAGTGCTTCAACAATGACGCCCGGCGCAGACTTAGGCTGATGTGGGTTTTCGATATCTGCGGCGATAAATGGATGATCGAGCATCAATTGCCCGGTCGCCGGAGAGTGGCAGTAGCCTTTTTCGGTGATCGTCAGAGAGACAATCGCCACCTGCGGTTCACACATTTTCGCAAGTACGGTTTCCAGACCGTCGACCTGCGCGTGCAGGGCTTCTTTGACCACGCCAACTACGCGCGCAGTCCACGCGTCGGCAGACATTTCTGCCACGGTGTATAAATTGTCCTGGTTCTTCAGATCAGCAATCTGCTGCTCGCCGCCAATCAGGTTAACTTCGGTGTAACCCCAATCACTGCCGTGCTCCGTGGCAAGGATATCTGCATAGATAGCCTGATGGGCGCGGTGAAAAGCACCAAAGCCAAGATGGACAATGCGCGGCACGAGTTTGCTGCGATCAAAGGTCGGGAGAGTTGCCTTAGCGGTTAATAGCTTATTTTGCATCTTTTTGACTCACTGTAGAGAACGTTGATTGCCATACTAGATTAACGAGTTCATTTGGCGTGTTTTTGATTTGAGTTAACTTATTGGCGATTGGTATGACATGATTTTTAAGTTGTGTGACAGGATTAGGGTTTTGAGAAAAGCACACCGCGTAAGCAGTGTGCTTTTATTGTCAGATCATCTGCCCGGCTGCTCGCTGTTTCTCCGCCTGAGTGACATCAGCAGCATCATGCAGAATGCTTAAATCACGGTCGCGAACTTCTGGCATGAGTAGCGCAGAAATAAAGCCGATGAGCGAATAGCAAATAATCATAATCACAATCGGCATCCATGATCCTGTCATGTTGCAGAAGATCCCCGCCAGAAGCGGACCGAATCCAACAGCAACCAGTCCCCCTAACTCTTTTGAAATCGCCATTCGCGTAAACCGGTTCTTCGAACCAAACATCTCTGCCATCGTGATGTTTTCAAGGGCAAACAATCCCAGCACTGCAAAATTATGAATAATGATGATGGAGGCCATAATCATACTCACGCTATAACTTTTATCGACAATGATCGCCAACATAGGATAGGCCAGAATCATCGCAGATAGACTCAGCAGCATGTACGGGATCCTCCGACCATATTTATCGGACAGCCAACCCAACAATGGTATTGTCAAAAATCCCAGAACCGAACTTATCATCAGCGCATCGGTGGGAATGGCTTTATCAAATAACAGCGTTTGTACGAGATACCCTGCAAGGAAGGTCTGAATCAACCCTGAATTTCCCGCCTGACCGAAACGCAGTCCCGTCGCCAGCCAAAATGATTTACTGCGGAACATTGCCCCTACGGTGTTCTCAGCTGATACGGCTTTGGTAGGGGTGAGTTCTGCATCATTAACCTTTTCGAATACCGGGCTTTCTTTAAGATTGAGTCTCAGCCAGATAGCAAAGATCATGACGACGACGCTTGCGAGGAACGGAATACGCCAGCCCCATGCCACCAGTTCTTCACGATCCAGGATAAAGAACATAAATGCCCATATTGCCGTCGCGCTTAAGGTGCCACAGTTTGTCCCCATCGCCACCAGCGAAGAGATAATTCCGCGTTTGCCTTTAGGCGCATACTCGGCCAGCATCGTTCCTGCGCCAGAAATCTCCGCGCCCGCTCCCAGTCCCTGAATAATACGCAGAGTGACCAATAATATTGGTGCAAAAATACCGATTTGCGCATAAGTTGGCAGCACACCAATCAGCGTCGTACAAATGCCCATCATTGTGATAGTTATAAACAGGACTTTCTTTCTGCCTACCCTGTCACCCATTTTCCCAAAGATAAAAGCACCTGCTATGCGCGCGATATATCCGGCGCCATAAGTACCCATCGCCAGAATCAACGCCATGGCTGCCGATTGCTCAGGGAAAAATATCTCGTGAAACACGAGTGCCGCACCCAATGAATAAAGCTGGAAATCCATAAACTCCAGGGCAGTACCGAGCCATCCGGACAGAGCGGCTCTTACGAGGTCAGAAGTCGTTCTTTCATGTTTTATTTGAGTCATAGCGTTCATCTCTAAACGTTAGGATGCGTACAACTTAATCGCATATTAATTATTGTTATTAGTTGAAGGTTAATAACACCTTGCAGCACGATTTTTGATCTTTCTCGAATAACTCTATGGCCTCAATGACCTGGGCGTAATTAAAGCGGTGAGTAATTAATTTGTCTGGGTCAATGAGTCCCTTTTCCAGCCACTCCAGTACCACAGGAAATTTATTGGCATTAAGTCTTGAGGTATAAATAGAGATCTCTTTCCCGGTAATCCCCTGCTGAACAACGGTGGATGGCTCGCTAGAAAACCCCATGAGCACAATCCGTGCCGCGGGTGAAGCCAGCGTAATGGCCTCCTGTAAAATTGAAGGATGGCAGGCGGCATCAACGATCAGCGTCGGCTTGATTCCCTTCTCTTCAAGTAACGACGGCAATGACAGCGTACTGTTATTGATTACCCAGTCTGCACCATTCTTTTCAGCCATCGCTAATCGTTCATCAATTCGGTCAACCACAATCACTTGCTTGACTTGGTAAACATTTTTTAAAGCCTGTAGCGTTGTCAGCCCCATCGGCCCGGCACCATAAATCAGCGCGATATCCTCTTTACGTGGTTCTACCTGACCGGTGACATTCGCCGCAATAGTAAAGGGTTCGACCATAACCGCATGGTGATCGGCAATCGTCGGGGCCACAACCCAGGCATTTTTCGCCGGGACTACAGCATATTCACTGAATCCGCCATCACGATGGACGCCGAGAACAACCAGTGATGTGCAGACATTAGGCTTACCTACTGAGCAGGGATAACAATGACCACAACTGATAACCGGATCGACGCATACACGTTGCCCGTGAAATTTATCGGTTACCCCTTCACCTACGGCATCAATAACCCCAAAAAACTCATGACCAATGACGCGTGGATATTTCGCGAAAGGGTTATGCCCACGATAAATATGACTATCTGAGCCACAAATACCTGCCAGACTGATTTTTACACGCACTTCCCCCACGCCAGGAGTAGGCATTGGACGTTCTTCAATGATAAGTTCATTGGGTTGTTGAACAACAATACTTTTCATTTTTTATTCCTTCCTTACCAGTTCCACAGAGTGCCATCTTCCAGTCGCGCTACAGGCAAATACGCCGGGTCATACGGGTATTTCGCCGCCAGCTTTTCATCAAACTCGATACCCAGTCCTGGCTTCTCACCCGGATGCATGTAGCCGTTATCGAAGGTCCAGTTATGCGGGAAGACTTCAAGCATTTGCTCGGAATAGCCCATATATTCCTGCACGCCAAAATTTGGCACCCACAGGTCGAAATGCAGCGCCGCGGCCATGCATACCGGTGAAAGGTCGGATGGACCGTGCGAGCCGGTGCGCACCTGATAAAGTGACGCGAAATCAGCGATGCGACGCATCCCCGTAATACCGCCAGCATGAGTAATCGTGGTGCGAATATAATCGATTAACTGCTCTTCAATCAGCTGCTTACAGTCCCAGATACTGTTGAAGACTTCACCGACGGCAATTGGCGTTACCGTATGCTGACGAATCAGGCGGAAACATTCCTGATTTTCAGCCGGAGTGGGATCCTCCATCCAGAACAGGCGGTAATCTTCCACGCTTTTACCGAAGCGCGCGGCTTCAATCGGCGTCAGGCGATGATGCATGTCATGCAGCAGGTGTTCGTCAAAACCGAACTTGCTGCGCACGGCATCAAACAGCTTCGGCGTGAAGTCGAGGTACTTCTCAGTTGACCACAGCTGCTCTTCCGGCCATTGCCCTTTGGTGGCCGGTTCGTAAGCCAGCCCTTTCCCTTTCGACATGCCATAGGTCGTTTTCATACCCGGCACGCCACACTGCACGCGAATCGCTTTGAAGCCCATCTCTTTGTGGCGAGCGTAATCTTCGAGCACGTCATCAATGGTGTGACCTGTGGTGTGGCAATAAACCATCACGCCTTCACGCGACGCACCGCCCAGCAGCTGATAAAGCGGCATATTTGCGGCCTTTGCTTTGATATCCCACAACGCCATATCCACAGCGGAAATCGCCGACATCGTAATCGGGCCACGACGCCAGTAGGCGCCTTTATAGAAAAACTGCCAGATATCTTCGATGCGGTGCGCATCGCGGCCAATCAACTGTGGGCATAGGTGATCTTTCAGGTATGAGGCAACGGAAAGCTCACGCCCGTTCAGCGTGGCATCGCCGTAGCCTACAAGGCCCTCAGACGTGGTGATTTTCAACGTGACAAAATTTCGTCCTGGGCAGGTAACAAAAACTTCAGCTCCTGTGATCTTCATCTTCAATCCTTACATCTCATCGGTTAATGGCGCTAAGTTACACAACTGAACTACTACCATACAAGTATAACGATCAAAAAATGACTATCACGATCACAAAAATAGGTGCCTGGTTCGGTTGGGATTGTTAGCTAAGCGTAGAACTTCATGCCGGATGCGGCGTAACGCCTTTTCCGGCCAACGGTCAGCGCTTGCGAATCACCCCCGCCCCCATCCCGCCACAATAATCAGCATGCCGCAAAACGCCACGCCCGCGCCTGCCCAGTCATACATTGAGAGTTTGACGCCATCCACCACTCGCAGCCAGATAAGTGCGGTGAGAATATACACACCGCCATACGCGGCATAGACTCGCCCGCTGGCGGTCGGATGCAAGGTCAACAGCCAGACAAACATCGCCAGCGCCAGTGCGGCGGGAATCAGCAGTAGCGGCGTTGCGCCGCGTTTTAACCATAACCACGGTAGATAGCAGCCCAGGATTTCACACAGCGCCGTCGCAAAGAAAAGTAAGGGTGTTTTTAACATTATTGTCGCAGCGTTAAGGTAGGTTTAACGATGATACGGGATAATCCGTTGAAGACGACCCTGTTTTTCTCGTGGGTATGCCGCCGGAACGAGTTGTAGTAAACTCATCTCCGTTTTAGTTACGCCAAAGGAATCTGCAATGAATATGACATCTGGCAAACGCCTGTGCCTGACGGCGATGCTGGCGCTGAGCGCTATTATGTATACGGCGTCAGCCTCTGCTAATACCAGCAAACTGATTATTGAATCGGGTGATAACGCTCAGACGCGTCAGGATGCGGCGATGGATAAAGAACAGTGGAACGATACCCGTACGCTGCGTAATAAGGTCAATAATCGCGTTGAGAAAGAGTGGGATAAAGAAGATGCCGCTTTCGATTCACGCGACAAATGCCAGCAGAGCGCTAACGTGAACGCGTACTGGGAACCGAATACCCTGCGCTGCCTTGACCGTCGCACGGGCCGCGTCGTTAACCCCTAGTTGTTAACCCATAGTTGTTGGGCGCGTTTGCGCCCTTTTCCCCTTTTTATCCCATAGTCAGCCTGAAAGGATTTCACATGAGTGACGCCAGTAACGTCAGACTTCGCCCGCTCGAACGCGAAGACCTCCGCTTTGTCCACCAGCTCGATAACAACGCCAGCGTCATGCGCTACTGGTTTGAAGAGCCCTACGAAGCGTTTGTTGAACTCTCCGATCTCTATGACAAGCACATTCACGATCAAAGCGAACGTCGTTTTGTAGTGGAGTGCAACGGTGAGAAAGCGGGCCTGGTCGAATTAGTCGAAATTAACCACGTTCACCGCCGCGCGGAATTCCAGATTATTATTTCGCCGGAACATCAGGGTAAAGGGTTAGCCTCGAAAGCCGCAAAACTGGCGATGGACTACGGCTTTACGGTGCTTAACCTGTATAAGCTTTACCTGATTGTCGATAAAGAAAACGAAAAAGCGATTCACATCTACCGCAAACTCGGTTTTATGGTGGAGGGCGAGCTGATTCACGAATTCTTTATCAACGGCGAGTACCGCAACACCATCCGCATGTGTCTGTTCCAGCATCAATATATGGCGATGCACAAGACACCGGCTCCTGGGTTGCTGAAGCCGACGGCTCAGTAATAATCAATCACGTTTTTAATCGTATAACGGAGCGTGACCGCCGGGTTCACGCTCATATCAATCACCTCAAGGTCGCAGCTAACCGGATTATCATGCCGGTCATAATCACAACTCTGTTTAACGTTGCCAACCGGCTGCTTGTTCAGCAGGCTGACGGAGGTGTAATCGAGTTTTTTACGCGGATCGTCTGATGGGGTAGATAATATCGCCAGCGTATTTCCTTTGGTGAGCGACGTTTTACCCAGCGGATACCCTTCGCCGTCATACTGATAATTCACTTCACGTTCTTTGCTGAGTGATTTCACCACAAAGCCATCGTCGTTTGTTTCCCAGGCAACGCCCGCAGACGGCAATTCCGCCAGCTGACATTTTCCCTGCAACCGCACGCGTTTTTCCTGGGTCATGCCGTCGACGTAGTAGTTGGCATCCAGAACCAGCGTCGCGCCGGTGTTATTTTCCAGATCGTGAAACTCCAGCACGTCGAAACAGCCCTCTTCGGACATCTGCCCGCTAACCCGCTTTGCCACCTCGCCCTTCTCATTCATTAGCGTCTGGCTAAAGTCTTTTACCGGCCCGCGTAGCGGATCGAAATCGAACTCATTAGAAAAGCTCGCCATTTCCGGGGAAAATGCGGCCGGCGAGTCATTTTTATCGCAGGCTGCAAGTAGCGCTATAAATGGGGTCAGCAACAGAAGTCTCTTCACGCCGGGATCCTTTTTGGGGAATTTTCTCAATCATATTAGCAAATACAGTTATTTACACTAGCTTTGCTATACTTGATTTACATTTCAAAAAGGAGATTGCCATGAGATCTTCACGCTGGTTACTCGCGTTACTGTTGGCCGGAGCCGCCGCGCCCGCGCTGGCTGCACCTGACTCATGTGAACGTGTCAGGAGTGATATTCAACAAAAAATCATCAACAACGGCGTTGCCGAAAGCGCATTTTCACTGGATATCGTGCCTAACGATCAGGCCGATCAGTCAGGCGCTCAGGTTGTCGGCCACTGCGCCAACGATACCTTTAAAATCATCTATACCCGCAGCGATAACGCCCCATCCAGCGACGCCCAATAACTTCGCCTCCGTCATCAAATATTATCCCTGGTTTGACCAGGGATAATTCTTTCCTACTCCTTAATATGTATGATCCGCTCACCATTAGCCGGTATTTAATTTCACTTTGAAATTAATTAGACAAAATAATAATGGAGTGAGCGATGTCAACAACGGAATCTCCCGCCGGGATAAGCCGACGGACGCTTATCAAATCCTCAGCCGCAGGCTCACTGGCCCTGGTCGCTGGGGGATTATCTCTTCCTTTTGCCTTACGCCCTGCCGCCGCGGCGGTTTCATCCGCGAATCAGCCCGAAGATAAAGTCGTTTGGGGCGCCTGCTCCGTCAACTGCGGCAGCCGCTGCGCTTTGCGTTTGCACGTGCGCGATGACGAAGTGTACTGGGTTGAAACGGATAACACCGGTGACGATGTGTATGGCGATCACCAGGTGCGCGCCTGTCTGCGTGGGCGCTCGATTCGCCGCCGAATCAATCATCCGGATCGTCTCAATTACCCCATGAAGCGCGTAGGCAAGCGCGGCGAAGGCAAATTTGAGCGCATCAGTTGGGATGAAGCGCTGGATACCATCAGCAACAGCCTGAAAAAAGTGGTGCATGAATACGGTAACGAAGCGGTGTATATCAACTACACCTCCGGGATCGTCGGCGGTAATATTACCCGTTCTTCGCCCTACGCCTCGTTAGTCGCCCGCTTGATGAACTGCTACGGCGGTTTTCTCAGCCACTACGGCACCTACAGCACCGCACAAATCGCGGCGGCCATGCCCTACACCTACGGGTCAAACGAAGGCAACAGCACCTCCGATATCGAAAACACCAAACTGGTGGTGATGTTCGGCAATAATCCGGCGGAAACGCGTATGAGCGGCGGCGGGATTACGTATTTCCTTGAACAAGCGCGTGAACGCTCAAATGCGCGCATGATCGTTATCGATCCTCGTTATACCGATACCGCTGCGGGCCGAGAAGATGAGTGGATCCCCATTCGCCCCGGTACTGACGCTGCGCTGGTGGCGGGTATCGCCTGGGTGTTGATTAACGAAAATCTGGTTGATCAGCCTTTCCTCGATAAGTATTGCGTCGGTTATGACGAGAAAACGCTGCCAGAAGATGCGCCTGCGAACGGCCATTATAAGGCATACATTCTCGGCCAGGGCGAGGACGGTATCGCCAAAACCCCGCAGTGGGCTTCGCAGATTACAGGCATTCCGGCGCAGCGTATCATTCAGCTCGCCCGCGAAATTGGCACCGCCAAACCCGCTTATATTTGCTAGGGCTGGGGGCCGCAGCGTCAGGCTAACGGTGAGCTCACTTCTCGGGCAATCGCTATACTGCCTATCCTCACCGGTAATGTAGGCATCAACGGTGGTAACAGCGGCGCGCGTGAATCAACCTACACCATTACCATCGAACGTATGCCGTTGCCGGAAAACCCGGTGAAAACGCAAATCTCCTGCTTTAGCTGGACGGACGCTATCGACCACGGCCCGGAAATGACCGCCCTGCGCGATGGAGTACGCGGTAAAGATAAGCTTGATGTACCGATTAAGTTCATCTGGAACTACGCGGGCAACACCATCACTAATCAGCACTCTGACATCAACCGCACCCATGAAATTTTGCAGGATGAGTCGAAGTGCGAAATGATCGTGGTTATCGAGAACTTCATGACCTCATCGGCGAAGTATGCCGATATTCTTCTGCCCGACCTGATGACCGTTGAACAGGAAGACATTATTCCCAACGATTACGCCGGGAATATGGGATATCTGATTTTCATCCAGCCTGCTACCACGCCAAAATTTGAGCGTAAGCCTATCTACTGGATCACCAGTGAAGTAGCAAAGCGTCTGGGCCCGGATATCCACCAGCGCTTCACCGAAGGGCGCACTCAGGAAGACTGGCTACGCTATCTTTACGCCAAAATGGAAGCCAAAGACCCTGCGCTACCCTCTTATAATGCGCTGAAAAAAATGGGGATTTATAAGCGTAAAGATCCGAACGGCCATTTTGTGGCCTATAAAGCCTTCCGCGACGATCCGCAAGCGAATCCGCTGAAAACGCCGTCCGGAAAAATTGAGATTTACTCCAGCCGTCTGGCGAAAATCGCCAACAGCTGGGAGCTGCAAAAAGATGAGGTCATCAGTCCACTCCCCGTTTATGCCTCCACCTTCGAGGGCTGGGACGACCCGAAACGCAGCCAGTTCCCGCTTCAGCTATTCGGTTTCCACTATAAAGCCCGCACGCACTCCAGCTACGGCAACGTGGATGTATTACAGGCCGCCTGCCGTCAGGAAGTGTGGATTAACCCGGTCGACGCCCAGCCACGCGGGATTGCCAACGGCGATATGGTGCGCGTCTTTAACGATCGTGGTGAAGTGCGTCTTCCCGCAAAAGTCACCCCGCGCATTCTGCCTGGCGTCAGCGCCATGGGCCAGGGCGCGTGGCATGACGCCAACATGGCGGGCGATAAAATCGACCACGGCGGCTGCGTCAACACCCTCACCACTCAGCGTCCCTCCCCGCTGGCGAAAGGTAATCCACAGCACACCAATCTGGTACAAGTCGAAAAGGTATAACGCGTTTTGCCCGAGTGTCTTTTGGCCCGGGCGTTTTAATTATGGAAAAGCAAATAAGTGAGTCACTATGAAAATCATCGCGCCTGAGGCGCTTATGACGGCGAAGATTAGCCGCCGAAATCTGGTGAAAACCTCCGCGATAGGCGGCCTGGCCGCCGCCAGCAGCGCCTTCACACTGCCATTTACCCGCATCGCTCAGGCGGCGGATAAACTGGCACCCGTGGAGGAAAAAGCGGTCTGGAGTTCATGCACCGTTAACTGCGGCAGCCGCTGCCTGTTACGGCTTCACGTCAAGGACGACAGCGTTTATTGGGTGGAATCAGACACCACCGGCGAAGATATCTACGGCAACCATCAGGTTCGCGCCTGCCTGCGCGGGCGCTCGATTCGTCGCCGTATGAATCACCCGGATCGCCTGAAATATCCGATGAAACGCGTCGGTAAGCGCGGTGAAGGCAAATTCGAACGCATTTCGTGGGATGAAGCGCTGGATACCATCGGCGATAACCTGAAACGCATTCTGAAAGATTACGGTAACGAAGCGGTGCACGTGCTCTACGGCACCGGCGTTGACGGCGGCAACATCACTAACTCTAACGTTCCTTATCGCCTGATGAACTCGTGTGGTGGTTACCTGAGCCGTTATGGCAGTTACAGTACCGCACAAATCAGCGCCGCCATGAGCTACATGTTCGGCAGTAATGACGGCAACAGCCCGGACGATATCGCCAACACCAAACTGGTAGTGATGTTCGGCAACAACCCGGCGGAAACGCGCATGAGCGGTGGCGGCGTCACCTATTATGTGGAACAGGCGCGCGAGCGCTCTAATGCCCGCATGATCGTCATCGACCCGCGCTATAACGACACCGCGGCCGGGCGTGAAGATGAGTGGCTGCCGATTCGCCCTGGCACCGACGGCGCGCTGGCCGCAGCGATCGCCTGGGTGTTAATCACTGAAAACCTCGTTGATCAACCATTCCTCGATAAATACTGCGTCGGTTACGACGAAAAAACGCTGCCTGCCAGCGCCCCGCAAAATGCGCACTACAAAGCCTATATTCTGGGCGATGGCCCGGATGGCATCGCGAAAACGCCAGAATGGGCGGCGCAAATCACCAGTATCCCGGCGGATAAAATCATCAAGCTGGCGCGTGAAATCGGTAGCGCAAAACCGGCCTACATCTGCCAGGGCTGGGGGCCGCAGCGTCACTCCAACGGTGAGCAAAACTCACGCGCCATCGCCATGCTGTCAGTGCTGACCGGTAACGTGGGTATCAATGGCGGGAACTCCGGCGTGCGTGAAGGGACATGGGATCTCGGCGTGGAGTGGTTCTCGATGCTCGATAACCCGGTGAAAACGCAAATCTCCGTCTTCACCTGGCCGGACGCTATCGACCACGGCGAGAAAATGACCGCCATCCACGACGGTGTGCGCGGGAAAGATAAACTCGACGTGCCGATTAAGTTCATGTGGTGTTATGCCAGCAACACGCTTATCAACCAGAACGGTAATATCAGCCGCACCCATGAGATTTTGCAGGATGATAGCAAGTGCGAAATGATTGTCGGCATCGAGCATTTCATGACGGCGTCAGCAAAATATTGCGACATTCTGCTGCCCGATCTCATGCCGACCGAGCAGGAGGATCTGATTTCTCATGAATCCGCCGGGAACATGGGTTATGTCATTCTCGGTCAACCGGCAACCAGCCGTAAGTTCGAACGTCGTCCGATTTATGAAATCCTGTCTGAAATCGCCAAACGTCTTGGGCCGGATGTGTATCAAACCTTCACCGAAGGCCGCTCACAGCATGAATGGGTTCAGTACCTGCATGCCAAAACCAAAGAACGGAATCCGGAAATGCCGTCCTATGAAGAGATGAAAACGCTCGGCATCTTCAAGAAAAAATGCCCGGAAGAACACTACGTAGCTTTCCGCGATTTCCGTGACAACCCGGCAGCGAATCCGCTGAAAACGCCATCAGGAAAAATTGAGATCTACTCTGAACGGCTTGCCGATATCGCTAAAACCTGGGAGCTGAAAGAGGATGAAATTATTCACCCGCTGCCGGCCTATGCACCCGGCTTTGATGGCGTGAGCGACCCGGCGCGCAAAACCTATCCGCTGCAATTAACCGGTTTCCACTATAAAGCGCGTACCCACTCCAGCTACGGCAACATCGACGTGCTGCAACAGGCCTGCCCGCAGGAGATCTGGATCAACCCGGTCGATGCACAACCGCGCGGCATTGCCAATGGCGATACCGTTCGTGTTTCCAGCCAGCATGGCCAAATGCTGATCCCGGCGAAAGTCACGCCGCGCATTCTGCCTGGCGTCACCGCCATCGGGCAAGGCGCGTGGCTGAAGGCTGATATGTTCGGCGATCGCCTGGATCACGGCGGCAGCATCAACATTCTCACCTCTCACCGTCCATCACCGCTGGCGAAAGGCAACCCGTCTCACAGCAATCTGGTTCAGGTTGAAAAGGTATAAGGAGTAACCGATGACAACCCAGTACGGCTTTTATATTGATTCCGCCCGCTGCACAGGCTGCAAAACCTGCGAGCTGGCGTGTAAGGATTACAAAGATTTGGGCCCCGATGTCAGCTTCCGTCGCATTTATGAATACGCGGGCGGCAACTGGCAGGAAGATAACGGCGTCTGGCATCAGGACGTCTTCGCCTATTATCTCTCCATCTCGTGCAATCACTGCGAAGATCCGGCGTGTACCAAGGTGTGCCCAAGCGGCGCGATGCACAAACGCGAAGATGGTTTCGTTGTTGTCGATGAAGATGTTTGCATCGGCTGTCGCTATTGCCACATGGCGTGTCCGTATGGCGCACCGCAATACAATGCTGCGAAAGGTCATATGACCAAATGCGACGGCTGTCATGACCGCGTCGCCGATGGCAAAAAACCGATTTGTGTTGAATCCTGCCCGCTGCGCGCGCTGGACTTTGGCCCGATCGACGAACTGCGCAAAAAACACGGCAACCTGGCGGCTGTCGCGCCGCTGCCGTCCGCACACTTCACCAAACCGAACATTGTGATTAAACCTAACGCTAACGCGCGCCCGACCGGCGATACCACCGGTTATCTGGCAAACCCAAAGGAGGTCTGAAATGGGAAATGGATGGCATGAATGGCCGCTGGTACTCTTCACCGTACTGGGCCAGTGCGTTGCTGGGGCGCTGATTGTCAGCGGGCTCGGCTGGTTCGCCTTGAAAGATGATGCTGCCGCGCGTCAACGTCTGGTGCGCGGTATGTTCTTTTTATGGCTGGTGATGGGCGTCGGTTTTCTGGCGTCGATTATGCACCTCGGTTCACCGCTGCGGGCGTTTAACTCCCTGAACCGCGTGGGCGCGTCTGCGCTGAGTAATGAAATTGCCGCCGGGTCGATTTTCTTCGCCGTCGGCGGATTCTGGTGGCTGGTGGCCGTGCTGGGCAAAATGCCGGAAGCGCTGGGCAAACTCTGGTTGCTGGTGAGCATGGTGCTGGGGCTGGTATTTATCTGGGCAATGACCCGTGTTTATCAGATCGATACCGTGCCAACCTGGTATAATGGCTATACGACGCTGGCCTTCTTCCTGACGGCCTTTGTCAGCGGCCCGCTGTTTGCCGCCCTGCTGCTGCGTGCAGCACGCGTGATGTTTAACGGAGTCACCTTTGCGGCAGTCAGCGTTCTCGCCCTGCTGGTGAGCATTGCAGTGATTGTTTTGCAGGGTATTTCGCTCGGCGACATTCACAGCTCCGTACAGCAGGCCAGCGCGCTGGTACCGGACTACGGCAGCCTGCAGGTCTGGCATATCGTGCTGGTTGCTGCGGGTCTTGGCTGCTGGATTTGCCCGCTGGTACGTCGCAAAGAACCGGCTGTGTTTGGCCTGTTGCTGGGGCTCCTCCTGGTGCTGGCTGGCGAACTGATTGGCCGTGGTCTTTTCTACGGCCTGCACATGACCGTGGGTATGGCCGTTGCAGGTTAACGGATGACACAACTGGTGCGGGGCAACCCGCACTTTTTAGGATGGTTTGAATGACTGATTTTACCCAACACGACGCATTTCCCATGACCGCCCGTGTACTCGGCGCGCTGTTTTATCTGCCGCCAGAAAGCCCGGAAGCCGCGCCGCTGGTTGAGGCGCTGAAAGGCACGGAATGGCTGACCCAGTGGCCCTTGCCACAAGAGGTGTTGCAGCCACTGAGCGCAAAATTTAACGCGGATGCCGAAGAAACGTTGTCTGAAGCCTGGCAGCGCTTGTTTGTCGGCCCGTATGCGTTGCCTTCTCCACCGTGGGGTTCCGTCTGGCTGGACCGCGAATCGGTGCTGTTTGGCGACTCGACCCTGGCGCTGCGCCAGTGGATGCGTGAAAACGGCATCCAGTTCGATATGCAGCAAAACGAGCCGGAAGATCACTTTGGCTCCCTGCTACTGCTGGCCGCCTGGCTGGCGGAAAATGAGCAGCACGTCCTGTGCGAACAACTGCTGGCCTGGCATCTCTTCCCGTGGTCCACGCGTTTTCTGGAAGAGTTTGTCGCTAACGCAGAGCACCCGTTTTATCAGGCGTTGGGCGAATTAGCGCAACAGACGCTGGCGCAGTGGCAGTCTCAGTTATTGATTCCGGTTGCTGTGAAAACGCTGTACCGATAATGTCCGTCGTGCCGGATAGCGGCGTAATACGCCTTATCCGGCCACGACTAATTGTGACAACGTCACTTCTGGGTTTTACTTTTAAGACTATTCTATACATCCCCCGCAAGCCGTTCTCCCGTATAGCCAACCTACTGATTTCGCTGAAAAGCTGAGCAAGATAAATCCCCCTGTTTCTGGAATGCCCGCTCATCCATTGCTATAGGTCAAATGCGTCACTTTGAATATGACGCGTTAATAAAAACCTATAACAGGGAGAAACACAGCAATGCAGGCTTCCCCCCTTATGCGCTTTCTGGGCTTTACTGGCGCGATTGTTCTGGTACTGGCGCTCCTCGTCTGGGGCATCGGACTGGACACAATAAAAGCCCGTCAGGTTGACCTGATCTACCTGGGTCAACAACACCTTAAACTCGTCTTTATCTCAATGTTCTTTGCCCTGCTGGTCGGTATTCCCAGCGGTATCCTGTTAAGCCGTCCGGCGGCAAAGGGTATCGCCGAATATGTGATGCAGATTTTCAACGTCGGTAACACGCTGCCGCCGCTGGCAGTACTGGCACTGGCGATGGTGGTCATCGGGATTGGTGATATACCCGCTATCGTGGCGCTTTTCCTCGCCTCGCTGCTGCCGATTGTGCGTAACACCTATTCCGGCCTGAAGTCGGTTCCGCCTTCGCTGATTGAAGCGGCCAACGGAATCGGCATGACGAAGTTACAACGGCTCTGGCAGGTCGAACTCCCCAACGCCTGGCCGGTGATGCTGTCAGGCATTCGCATCGCAACCGCGATCAACGTCGGTACTGCTCCGCTCGCCTTCCTGATTGGTGCCAGCAGCTACGGCGAACTGATTTTCCCGGGGATCTACCTTAACGATTTCCCAACGCTGATTTTAGGCGCCACGGCTACCGCCCTTTTTGCCCTGATCCTTGATTCCCTGCTCGCCTGGCTTGGCCGCGTACTCAGCCCCCATACAGCCTGAACATAAGGAGCATGACATGACATTTAAAAAACAGCTGCTGGGGTGGTTTAGCGCAACGTTACTGTTTGCCGGAACCGCGCAGGCTGCGCCTATTACCCTGGCCACCAAGAGCTTTACCGAACAGCATATTTTATCGGCGATGACCGTGCAGTATCTGCAAAAGAAAGGATTCCAGGTTCAGCCACAAACCAACATTGCCACCGTTATCTCGCGTAATGCGATGATCAACAAACAGATTGATATGACATGGGAGTACACCGGTACCTCACTGATTATCTTTAACCACATCAACAAACGGATGAGCCCGCAGGAGTCTTACGACACGGTAAAACGGCTGGACGCCAAACTGGGCCTGGTGTGGCTTAAGCCGGCAGATATGAACAATACCTATGCCTTCGCCATGCAGCGTAAACGTGCGGAAGCGGAAGGCATTACCACCATGTCGCAGATGGTGGAGAAGATTGAGCACATCCGCCAGACCGACCCGGATAAAAACTGGCGTCTGGGGCTGGACCTTGAATTCGCCGGGCGCAGTGACGGCATGAAGCCGTTGCAGGAAGCCTACAACATGCCGCTCGATCGCCCGCAGATCCGCCAGATGGACCCGGGTCTGGTCTATAACGCGGTACGCGATGGTTTTGTCGATGCCGGGCTTATCTATACCACCGATGGTCGCGTGAAAGGTTTTGACCTGAAAGTGCTGGATGATGACAAAGGTTTCTTCCCGAGCTACGCCGTGACACCGGTGGTGCGCAAAGACGTGCTGGAGGCCAATCCAGGCCTTGAAGAAGCGCTGGATACCCTCTCCGGCCAGTTGAATAACGACGTGATCGCCACGCTTAACGCGCAGGTGGATATCGACCATCAAACCCCGCAGCAGGTAGCCCGTAAATTCCTGCAAGACAAAGGCATGCTGTAAGGAGCGCTTATGGACACGTTGCATTACATGATGGACAACGCAGGCTACCTTGCCACGCTCACCCTTCAGCATCTGTGGCTGGTGGCGTTGGCGGTGGGTCTTGCGATTATTATTGGCGTCCCGCTCGGCATTCTCATCGTGCGTCACAAATGGCTGGCCACGCCGGTACTGAGCGTCGCGACGCTGCTGTTAACCATTCCGTCTATCGCCCTGTTTGGCCTGATGATCCCGCTGTTTTCGCTGATCGGTCACGGGATTGGCGTGCTGCCCGCCGTCACCGCCGTTTTCCTCTATTCCCTGCTGCCAATTGTGCGCAACACGCATACGGCGCTGGACGCCCTGCCGCCTGGCCTGCGCGAAGCGGGACGCGGAATCGGCATGACCTTCTGGCAGCGTTTGCGCTGGGTAGAAATTCCGATGGCATTACCGGTGATTTTCGGCGGTATTCGCACCGCCGTGGTGATGAACATCGGCGTGATGGCGATTGCTGCCGTAATTGGCGCAGGCGGGCTGGGATTACTGTTACTGAACGGCATTGGCGGAAGTGATATCCGCATGCTGATTGCTGGCGCACTGATGATTTGCTTACTGGCGATTGTGCTCGACTGGCTGCTGCACCGCCTGCAAATCGCTCTGACACCGAAGGGGATACGATAATGATAAAACTGGAAAACCTCACTAAACAATTTTCACAGAAAAACGGTCAACCATTAAAGGCCGTCGATAACGTGAACTTGAATGTGCCAGAAGGTGAAATGTGTGTACTGCTGGGGCCCTCCGGCTGCGGCAAAACCACCACCCTGAAGATGATCAACCGCCTGATTAAACCCAGCAGCGGGACCATTCTCATCAACGGGCAAAATACCGATGAGATGGACACGGTGACGCTGCGTCGCAATATTGGCTATGTTATCCAGCAAATCGGTCTGTTCCCGAATATGACCATTGAAGAGAACATTACCGTGGTACCGCGCATGCTGGGCTGGGATAAAGCCCGCTGCAAAACCCGTGCGCAGGAACTGATGGAAATGGTGGCGCTGGATTCGAAAAAATTCCTTCATCGCTACCCCAAAGAGATGTCCGGCGGTCAGCAGCAGCGTATTGGCGTGATCCGCGCCCTGGCGGCGGATCCACCGGTACTGCTGATGGATGAACCTTTCGGCGCGGTCGACCCGATTAACCGTGAAGTGATTCAGAATCAGTTCCTCGAGATGCAGCGAGCACTGAAGAAAACCGTCATGCTGGTGAGTCACGATATCGATGAAGCGCTGAAACTGGGCGACCGTATCGCGGTATTCCGTCAGGGACGCATTATTCAGTGCGCCAGCCCGGATGAGCTGCTGGCAAAACCGGCCAACGAATTTGTCGGCTCGTTTGTCGGCCAGGACCGTACGCTGAAGCGCCTGCTGTTAGTCTCGGCGGGCGACGTCACCGACCAGCAACCGACGATTACCGCCCGCAACTCTACGCCGCTTGCTGAAGCTTTCGGCATCATGGATGACAACGACATTCGCGCGCTGACCGTGGTGGATGAGGAAGGCAAACCGCTCGGGTTTGTGAAACGTCGCGAAGCGCGTCAGGCGAGCGGCGTCTGTTCTGATCTCATCCACCCGTTCCGCGTCACCGGTAAGGCGGAAGATAACCTGCGCGTGGTGCTGTCGAAACTCTATGAGAGCAATACCAGCTGGATGCCGATTGTCGATGAAGAGGGGCGCTATAACGGCGAGATTTCGCAGGATTATATTGCCGATTATCTCAGCTCCGGGCGTACGCGTCGGGCGCTGAATATTTATAGCGAGAACTAAGCCCTCACCCCGGCCCTCTCCCACAGGGAGAGGGAGAAAACCGCACACACTTAACCACTGGCACGAACGGTCCCCTCTCCCTGTGGGAGAGGGTTAGGGTGAGGGGGATCCGCACCCACAGCTTTTGCATCTCCCCTGCTTTCCCCGCAAAATAGCCGCCTGAACTTCTTTGTGTTGAAACCGCTCATGCAACGTCTTCACGCTTATCCCGATCTGCGCACTATGCTTCGTCGTCTGCTGTTTGCCGCCATCACCGGTATGCTCGCCGCGCTGGCGGTGGCAGGGTTTCGTCATGCCATGCTGTTTCTGGAGTGGCTGTTTCTCAGCAATGACACCGGCAGCCTGGTCAACGCCGCGACGGGGCTTTCCGCCTGGCGGCGCGTGCTGACGCCCGCTCTTGGCGGATTTGCGGCGGGAATGCTCTTGTGGGGCTGGCAGCGTTTGAATCAACAACGGCCTCACGCGCCCACGGACTACATGGAAGCGCTGCGCACCGACGGGCAATTTGATTATGGCGCCAGCCTGGTCAAATCACTGGCATCGTTACTGGTGGTGGTCAGCGGTAGCGCCATTGGCCGTGAAGGCGCGATGATCCTGCTGGCGGCACTGGCAGCGTCGTGGTTTGCTCAGCGATTTACCGCACGCGACGAATGGAAATTATGGATTGCCTGCGGGGCTGCCGCCGGGATGGCGAGCGCCTACCACGCACCGCTGGCGGGTAGCCTGTTTATCGCCGAAATTCTGTTTGGCACATTGATTCTGGCCTCGCTTGGCCCGGTCGTGGTGTCTGCCGTTGTCGCATTGCTGACCACGCATCTGATCGGTGGCGGCAGCGAACCGCTCTACGTTGTCAATCTGCCGCACTCGCTCAACGTAACGGCCTATGCGCTGATTATCGCCACCGGTCTGCTGGCGGGCGTATGTGGCCCGTTATTGATGTGGTTAATGAATGCCACGCACAACCTCTTTTTGCGCCTGAAACTCTCTCCGCCCTGGCAACTGGCGCTCGGCGGGTTGATTGTTGGCCTGCTGTCGCTACTGACGCCCGCGGTCTGGGGAAATGGTTACAGCGTGGTCCATGCCTCGCTGCTGTCCCCGCCGTTGCTTGCCGCAATTGCAGGGATATTCATTTGTAAACTATTAGCGATCCTCGCCAGTAGCGGCTCCGGCGCGCCGGGCGGCGTGTTTACGCCAACGCTGTTTCTGGGAATGGCAGTGGGCATGCTGTTTGCGCAGCTGTGCGGGATTTGGCTGCCCGATCAGCCGTCAATGGCTGTCTTACTGGGGATGAGCGGCATGGCAACGCTGCTGGCGGCAACCACGCATGCGCCGATCATGTCGACATTGATGATTTGTGAAATGACCGGGCAATATAGCGTACTGCCCGGTTTATTGATTGCCTGTGTACTGGCGTCAGTGCTGTCGCGAACCTTACGCCAGGATTCGATCTACCGTGAGCACGTTGCTCAACATGGATAAATTGATGTACTGGCTCAGTTCACGCTGCTCGGCGCGCGGCAGATACGGCAGTTCACCAATCAGCGGCGCGGGCAGTTTTTTACTCAGCACATCAATGATTTCCGCGTAATGTGCAAGGCCCGGGTTAATACGGTTAGCCACCCAGCCAATCAGCGGCAGGCCGTCGTTTGCGATGGCCTGGGCCGTCAGCAGCGCATGGTTGATGCACCCTTCCTGAATCCCGACCACCATCACGACCGGCAATTGCTCCTGAACCACCCATTCAGAAAGCGGGCGCAGGTCATTCATCAGACTACGCCAGCCGCCTGTCCCTTCAACGACCACGTTGTCCACTTTCTCGCTCAGGCTGGCGAGCCCGTTTGACAGCAGCGTGTAGTTGATTGGGCAGCTATGCGCGACGCTGCTTTCTTCTTCGCTCAGGGCAATCGGGTTCACCGCATCGTAAGGCAGTTCCAGCGACGACACGCTTTGCAGCACCAGCGCATCTTTGTTGCGTAGCCCTTCAGGGGTCTCTTTGCTGCCTTTTGCCACAGGTTTGTACCCGGCTACTCGTTTCCCGCTGGCTGCCAGCGCCTGCAGTAGCGCACGGGAAACCACCGTCTTGCCGACAGAAGTATCAGTACCAGTAATAAAGAAACGGTTAAGCATTACTAACTCCACAGTTATGCCGGTGAAATATACAGACCAGAAATAATTTAAAGTGGTGAAAGTCTACGTGATGAACCAGAAACTCGGCTTGAGATAGCGCAATTTTTTGCGCGACAGTGAAAAAATGTTAACCCTGTAACAGTCGAATCAGCAGCGATCCGTTATAGAGCGCATCCTTGACCAGCGCCGCCCCGGCCATCGTGCCACGGTTTGAGAACTGGGTCTGTTCAACGGAGATATGCTTGCTGTAAGCCGGAAGTGACTGCTGACGAATACAGTCGCTGATCGCCGGGAAGAGGATATCGGCAGCCTGATTAAACGGCGAACCGATAAGTATTTTTTGTGGATTGAATAAATTCACCATGATGGCCAGGATGCGCCCGACGTTGGTACCGACGCTGGTGATGATATCTTTCGCCAGTAAATCGCCCTTGACCGCCGCCAGGCACAGCGACTCCACCGTCAGCGGCTGCTGGTGCAGCATCGAACTCATCGACTGATGCATTCGCACCTGCGCCAGCTCCAGCACGCTCTCTACGCTGGCGATGGTCTCCAGGCAACCGTGGTTACCGCAGTAGCAACGTTTTCCGTAAGGATCGACCTGCGTATGGCCAATCTCCACCAGACTACTGCTGCCCGCATGAAGCAGACGGCCGTCGGTGATCACCCCCGCGCCCACGTTATGATCAATCACCACCTGAATGACATCCCGCGCCCCACGTGATGCGCCAAACAGCGCCTCTGCCATGGTCCATGCGCTGATATCATGCTGAATATAAACAGGTACGCCCGTATGCGCCGCCAGCGTTTCACCCAGCGGCATCTCTTTCACGTCCTCGTAGAACGGCATCCGATGAATGATCCCGCTTTCCGTATCAATGATGCCGGGAAGCGTAATGGCGATAGCCGTTAAACGCTCCAGCTTGCCCTGATGGCGAATAAAGAACTGATCGATTTGCGTGATAATGCGGTTCAAAAGCGGTTGCGGGTCCTGAAGCGCCAGCTCGAGGCGCTCTTCTACCACCAGCTTGCTACTGAGATCGCGCAGCGCGAGGTGAATTTCACCCCGGCTGATACGCAACGCCAGATAGTGCCAGGCTTCCGTTTCCACCATCAAACCGACGGCTGGACGCCCGCGGCTGCCAGGCTCCTGAATTTCAGTTTCCTGCACCAGATGTGCTTCGAGCATTTCACGCACAATTTTGGTAATACTGGCCGGCGCCAGCTGCGCCAGCCGGGAGAGGTCGATACGCGACACCGGGCCAAGCTGATCAATCAGGCGATACACCGCGCCCGCATTGGTCTGCTTTATTTGATCGATATGGCCTGGCTGACTGTCCGCTACCACCGTAGACTCCCTTTATTTTCGCGCTTCGAAATAATCTCAGGGCTATGGTGAAGGACTTCAATGGGGTACGCCAAATTTTTCCTTAGCCTTGTGATTTGCCGCACATTTTTTCATGCTTTTTCGTCAGAAATGCTTATCTTTGCCGCAGCCAGCAGCTGTTGCTTAAAGCGTTGGGCAGCCTGACTAAGTTCATGATGTTTAGACCACACCAGCCACATTTCTGAAACGGCATCTTCTTCAATGATGGGCACCCAGCGCATTTCCATCAGCTGCACACGCCGAAACGACGCCGGGAGAATCGACACCCCGAGCCCGGATGCCACCAGGCCAATAATGGTCATCGCCTCGCCCACTTCCTGCGTCATTCGCGGCGTCACGCCATAGCGGCGAAGCAGGCCCAGGATATCGTCATACAGCCCCGTTCCCACGTGCGGATCGAAAAAAACAAAAGGCTCATCGGCCAGCTCTGTCAGACTCACGGCGCGTTGATTCGCTAACGGATGCTCATGATGAATCATCGCCAGCAGCGGCTCATGCAGGATCACCTCCCACTCCAGCGTGTCAGGAAGCTGCGTATTTCGCATCAAACCGAGATCTAACGAACCTTCGGTTAGCGGCGAAATCTGCTCACGGGTATTGGTTTCGCGCGTCTGGATATGGACATCGGGATAGCGACGACGAAAGGTCGAGAGCGTATCGGACACCGCCTTAATAAAGGGGGCCGACGAGGTAAAGCCAATATTCAACTCGCCCGTTTCGCCATGATGCAAACGCCCCGCGCGGGCGGCGGCCTCTTCCACCAGCAGCATGATTTGACGGCTATCGGCAAGGAACTGCTTTCCCGCCGCCGTGAGGTTAACGCTGCGGTTGGTGCGGGCAAACAGACGGGCGCCGATTTGCTGTTCAAGTATTTGAATTTGCTGACTTAACGGAGGCTGAGAAATATTAAGCCGGGCAGCGGCGCGACCAAAATGTAGCTCTTCCGCTACCGCAATAAAGTAGCGCAGATGACGCAGCTCGATATTCATATTTGTTACATATCAATTGAGATTATTAATATATTAGACAGAATATTCGCGATTTCCTACTCTAATTATGTGACCTGTGTCGCTATTACCTTTTGTTTTTACGCAAGGATCTTCCCGTGAGCCGTACAACCACCGCAGACAACGAACCGGCTATCGACGTCCGCGACAATGCCCCATCCAGGCCGAACCAGTTTATTACTCGCGGCACACCTCAGTTTATTCGGGTTACCCTCGCACTTTTCTCCGCCGGGCTGGCGACCTTCGCCCTGCTCTACTGCGTTCAGCCGATTCTGCCGGTGCTGTCACATGAGTTTGGTATCTCGCCTGCGGGAAGCAGTATTTCGCTGTCGATTTCCACGGCGATGCTGGCGATAGGGCTGCTCTTTACCGGGCCGCTTTCCGATGCCATTGGCCGCAAACAGGTTATGGTAACGGCGCTGCTGCTGGCATCGTGCTGCTCTCTGCTCTCCACGATGATGACCAGCTGGCACGGCATTCTCGTCATGCGTGCGCTGATTGGTTTATCGCTCAGCGGCGTGGCGGCGGTCGGCATGACCTACCTCAGTGAAGAGATCCACCCCAGTTTCGTCGCTTTCTCGATGGGTCTTTACATTAGCGGTAACTCAATTGGCGGAATGAGCGGACGCCTGCTCACCGGGGTTTTCACCGATTTCTTCGGCTGGCGTATCGCTCTGGCGGTGATCAGCGCCTTCGCGCTGGCCTCGGCAATTATGTTCTGGAAGATCCTCCCGGAATCGCGCCATTTCCGCCCTTCCTCCCTGCGTCCGAAAACGCTGCTGCTTAATTTCCGTCTGCACTGGCACGATCGCGGCCTGCCGCTGTTGTTTGTCGAAGGCTTCCTGCTGATGGGCGCGTTCGTCACCCTGTTTAACTATATTGGCTACCGCCTGATGCTCTCCCCCTGGTCGCTGAATCAGGCCGTGGTTGGCCTGCTCTCCGTCGCTTATCTCACGGGGACCTGGAGCTCACCGAAAGCCGGCATGATGACCGCCCGCTACGGTCGCGGCCCGGTGATGATCTTCTTCACCGGCGTTATGCTGCTCGGCCTGCTGCTGACGCTCTTCTCGCCGCTGTGGGTCATCTTTCCCGGCATGTTGCTGTTTTCCGCCGGCTTCTTTGCCGCGCACTCGGTCGCCAGCAGCTGGATTGGCCCGCGCGCGCGTCGCGCCAGAGGCCAGGCCTCATCGCTTTATCTCTTCAGCTACTACCTGGGTTCCAGCATCGCCGGGACGCTGGGCGGCGTGTTCTGGCATCGTTACGGCTGGAATGGCGTCGGCGCGTTTATCGCTCTGCTGCTGGTCGCGGCGCTACTGGTCGGAACGTTGCTGCATAAACGATTGCATTGATGGCGACGGGCGCGAATTTTTTGCGCCCGCTTACCGCCCTGTGATAGATCTGAATCTATCGGCGCCTGCCGCCTTCTCCTTCATAGAAAACAGGGCACTATGGAAAACAAAAACTACCAACACCTCACCCGCACCTTCCAGCGTCTCTCCCGTTTTTCACACCTTTCCGCCATCGCTGGCTGGGATATGTTTGCCATGATGCCGCCAGGCGGCAGCAACGCGCGTAGCGAAGCGCTGGCTGAACTTGGCGTGTTACAGCACCAGATTCTGACCGATAAACAGGTTGCTGAGTGGCTGCGCAACGCGGAACAGGAAAGTCTTAACGATCTCGAACAGGCAAACCTGCGTGAAATGGCGCGTCATTATCAGCAGGCCGCCCTGTTGCCGGAAAGCCTGGTAGAAGCCAAATCGCTGGCAGGTAGCCGCTGCGAGCACGCCTGGCGGACACAGCGCCCGAACAACGACTGGCAGGGCTTCGCGGAAAATTTAAAAGAAGTGGTCAAACTCAGCCGGGAAGAAGCTCGTATCCGTGCGCAGTCCAAAGGCTGCTCACCTTATGATGCGCTGCTGGATATTTTTGAGCCCGACATGACCAGCGCTCGTCTGGACGTGTTGTTTGGCGATCTTAAATCCTGGCTGCCAAAACTGTTAACCAGCGCGGTAGAAAAACAGGCCAGCAAAACGCTGATCGCCCCGCAAGGCCCGTTCCCGGTTGAAAATCAGCGCCAGTTAGGGCTGGAAGCGATGAAGCGCCTCGGCTTCGATTTTAACGCCGGTCGTCTGGACGTCAGCGCGCATCCTTTCTGCGGCGGCGTGCCGGAAGATGTCCGCATCACCACCCGTTATAACGAGCATGACTTGTTAAGCGCCCTGTTCGGCGTGATCCACGAAACCGGGCATGCGCGCTATGAGCAGAATCTGCCGCGTAACTGGCTGGGGCAGCCGGTATCGTATGCACGTTCTACCGCCATCCACGAATCGCAAAGTCTGTTCTTTGAGATGCAACTGGCGCGCAGCGATGCCTTCCTTCAGCATTTGCTTCCGGCGGTTGTTGAACAGTTTGGCCCGCAGCCCGCGTTTGAGGCCTCAAACTTTGTTGCCTGGAACCAGCGCGTGAAACCGGGCTTTATTCGTATTGATGCCGACGAAGTGAGTTACCCGGCGCACGTGATCCTGCGTTACGAAATTGAACGCGCGTTGATTGATGGCGAAATTGAAGTGGATGATATTCCCGCCCTGTGGGATGAAAAAATGCGTCACTGGCTGGGGCTCTCGACGGAAGGCAACTACCGCGATGGTTGTATGCAGGATATTCACTGGACCGACGGCGGCTTCGGTTATTTCCCGTCCTACACGCTGGGGGCGATGTACGCTGCACAGTTGATGCACGCCGCGCGTAATGCAATGCCAGATCTCGAATCACGTATTGCCAGCGGTGATTTCAGCACGTTGTTCGAGTGGCTGCGCCAGAATATCTGGCAGCACGGTAGCCGCTTCGGTACCTCGCAGCTTATTCAGCAGGCGACTGGCGAAGACCTGAACAGCCGCTATTTCCGCGAACATTTAACCGCCCGCTATCTGTAATTCTCCTCACGCCGGAGGGCTCTCCTCCGGCGTTGTACATTCCGTTACACGCCGATACCAATCACTCACGGAAAGCCTGATAACTCAGGGATATAGTTCTTTCAACGGCCCCGCAGTGGGGTTGAATGAAAAAACCAATTCGAGGGTATGAGAATGAAAAAAGTATTAGCTCTGGTTGTTGCCGCTGCTATGGGTCTGTCATCTGCTGCATTCGCTGCTGAAACTACCGCCGCTCCTGCACCGGCTGCTACCGCAACCGCTAAAGCTGCACCGGCAAAAACCATGCATCACAAAAAACACCAGAAAGCCGCCACTGAACAAAAAGCGCAGGCTGCAAAAAAACACCACAAAAAAGCCGCTAAAACTGAAGCAACCAAACCGGTAGAACAAAAAGCGCAAGCCGCTAAGAAACACAAAAAACATGAAGCCGCAAAACCGGCTGCTGCTGAGCAGAAAGCACAGGCAGCAAAAAAACATCATAAAAAAGCAGTAAAACACGAAGCCGCTAAACCAGCCGCTCAGCCTGCTGCATAATCGTCACCGTTCGTATCGTTCCGATGACAAATCGGCGCTGTTTCAGCGCCGATTTTTTCCTGGAGAGCAATGATGTTGCGGCGCTATCGTTTCGAGCTCATCCTGGCTTTACTCATCATCTGCGCACTGATTGCGACAAGGTTTTTCCTTTACTGAGCGTAGTTCGCTGATTTTGCTCCCCCTTTTCATTTGTCCCGTCTATAGTAATCACATTGGGTTTAACTTTTTATAATCATAATTACCCCACCAGAGAGTGATATGCGTAGAGCTGTTTTCGTTTTACTGGGATCGTTGAGCGCGCTGTCGATGGCTGTACATGCGGATGACGGCGATAGAGGCATGAGCGCGAAAGATGTCAAAACGCTGTTTTTCGGTCAGGACGATCGCACCCTTGTGACCGATGCAACAGATTCCCCCTGGGATGCTATCGGTCAACTGGAAACCGTCAGTGGTAACCTGTGCACCGCCACCCTCATTTCGCCCCATCTGGCGTTAACCGCCGGACATTGTTTACTGACGCCCCCCAATGGCAAGCCGGATAAAGCTGTCGCGCTACGCTTTGTGTCCCAGAAAGGCGTCTGGCGTTATGAAATTCACGGTATTGAAGGTCGCGTTGATCCTTCGCTTGGCAAGCGTCTGAAGCCCGATGGCGATGGCTGGATTGTTCCGTCTGCCGCCGCGCCGTGGGATTTTGGCTTAATTATTTTGCGTTATCCGCCGGGGGGAATTACGCCGCTGCCGCTGTTTGAGGGTGATAAAGCCGCCCTCACAGCCGCATTAAAGGCAGCGGACCGTAAAGTGACGCAATCTGGCTACCCGGAAGATCACCTTGATTCGCTCTACAGCCATCAAAACTGCGTGGTCACCGGATGGGCGCAAACGTCGGTGCTGTCGCACCAGTGCGATACGCTACCGGGCGACAGCGGTTCGCCATTAATGTTAAAGACAGATAATGGCTGGCAATTGATTGCGGTACAGAGTTCCGCTCCGGGGCCGAAAGATCGCTGGCGCGCGGATAACCGGGCCATTTCGGTGACGGGTTTTCGCGATAAGCTGGAAGCGCTGGCGACAGAGTAATCTTTGTGCCAGGTGGCGCTACGCTTACCTGGCCTACAACACTTTTGCATTTCGTAGGCCTGGCAAACGCAGCGCCCATCCATCAGGCCATTTTAATCAGCACCATGCCGATTATCAGCAGGCCAAGCCCCATCCAGCCTTTGTTATTCAGGCGTTGACCAAACAGGATCCAGCCCGCTGCCAGCGTAGCCATAATCCCGAAGGCCCCCCATAACGCATAGGCCACGGATAAATCGATACCTTTTACCGCCTGCGACAGCGCGCTAAACGCCGCCAGTACTGCGGAGATCGAAAGCACGCCATAGAATTTGCGGCGAAAACCATCTGAGAACTTCAAAAAGATATTCGCGATAATTTCCAGCACGATTGCCAGCCCCAGCCAGGCGGCGTGAACCCACTCAAACTGTTGCATGGTGAGCCTCCACCGGCTGAGATTTCACTTTGCGGGTACCGGATTTAATCAACACAATCCCGGCGACCAGCGTCGCCAGACCGGCAATCTTCATCGCCGACAGGGCTTCATCAAACAACATGACGCTGAACAGCGTGATGAGCAAAATACCGATGCCTTCCCACAAGGCATAGGCCACACCCAGCGCGATTTTTTTAACCGCGAAGGCAAGGAAAATATAAGAGATGGCAATCATTACCAGCATCAAAATAAAGCCAGCAGAACCGTGACCGACAGCAGCCCATTTCATAGACAGCGTGCCGATAATTTCAGCGACGATCGCAAGGGATAAAAGAATCCAGTAAAACATGTTATTTCTCCTGCTTGAGAATATATTCCGTTGCGGCTCACAGCGAAGTGCAAACCGTAAAATCCAGGTTGTAATGAGTCCTGACGGCGGGCGTCAGTTCAGGCAGAAGAAATAGACTAAAGCGCGTTGCGCCAGTGCTGCTCTGCACAGAGCGAGCTGGAGGTAGGTAAAACAGCGGTGTGAGTGGAAATGAAAGTTTTGAACTGATTGTCCATAAAAATACAATTATCCGCGGTATTGCTTCTCTTCGTTGCGGAAAAAAATTGTCTTCGGTAGTTAAACACAGCTAATTTTTAGCACAACCTTCTGATTAACTCAAAATATTTTCAGATCTTTACCATAAATATTAGATCTAAGTGAGTTCCTTCTCAGACCGTTCGCAATTATGATATTCAGGCTTGTTGTACACTTTTTTCAGGAACCCTTATGGCCAAGCCCATCATTACGCTTAATGGATTAAAAATTGTCATCATGCTGGGCATGTTGGTCATCATTTTGACGGGTATTCGTTTTGCGGCGGATATCATCGTTCCCTTCGTGCTGGCGCTGTTTATCGCCGTGGTGCTTAACCCGGTCGTACAGCTGATGACCCGCTGGCGCATTCCCCGCGTGCTGGCTATCTCTTTACTGATCTGCCTGATTATTATGGTCGCCGTCCTGCTGCTGGCGTCACTCGGCACCTCGCTTAACGAGCTGGCGCGCACGTTGCCGCAGTATCGCTCCTCTTTACATGTGCCACTGCAAAATATTCAGCCCTGGCTGGAGCGCTTTGGCGTGACGGTCTCAGCGGATGAGTTGATTAAATATATCGACCCCAACGCCGCGATGACCTTTGTCACCAGCCTGTTGACGCAGCTCTCTAATGCGATGTCTTCGATTTTTCTTCTGTTGTTAACCGTGGTGTTTATGCTACTGGAAGTGCCGCAGCTTCCGGCCAAACTCCAGCAACTGATGGTCAAACCGACAGAAGGAATGGCGGCGATCCAGCGGGCGATCGACAGCGTGTCACATTATCTGGTGCTGAAAACGGCAATAAGCCTGGTGACCGGTCTGGTGGCGTGGGGCATGCTGGAAGCGTTGGGCGTACGTTTCGCGTTTGTCTGGGGGCTGCTCGCCTTCGCGCTGAACTATATCCCTAACATCGGTTCCGTGCTGGCGGCGATCCCGCCGATTTTACAGGTGCTGGTTTTTGGCGGATTTTATCAGGCGCTGATTGTGCTGGCAGGATATCTGCTGATCAACCTGCTGTTCGGTAATATCCTCGAACCACGCATCATGGGACGCGGGCTGGGGCTGTCAACGCTGGTGGTCTTTCTGTCGTTGATCTTCTGGGGATGGTTGCTTGGGCCCGTGGGGATGCTGCTTTCGGTACCACTCACCATTGTGGTCAAGATTGCCCTTGAGCAAACCATTGGCGGCAGGAGTATTGCCGTGCTATTGAGCGATCTCAGCGATAAGTGACAGCGTCACGCAAAGCTGCCGACATCTCGTCGGCAGCCTCTTCTTCTCTTACGATTTACCTGCTTTTGCCAGACTAAACCACATCCCAACCGCCAGCAGTAATAGCATCATCCCGGCACTGCTTAACGCGACGCTGTGCGAGAAGGTAAACGCGGTACGTGCGGCATTAATCGTGGCCTCGGCAAGCGTCGGCGTCAGGATTTGCGCCGCTTTAACCGCTTCGCCAATCGATGACGAGGCGCGCGCCGCGATATCGCCCGTCAGCCCTTCCGGCAGAATAATGGACGCAGAGAAACTGCGGCTCAGCAGTAAGCCAAAGACGGCAATGCCTAACCCCGCGCCCAGTTCATACGCCATGGTTTCAATCGCTCCGGCAGCCGCTGCTTTTTCCTTCGGCGCTGCGGCCATAATCGCCGCCGTTGACGCCAGCAAGGCGCTGGCGGCGCTAAACCCGAGTAAGACCATCAGCCCCCACGCCTGCCACTGTTGGGTGCTGAAATCCAGCATCGACAGCCCGAGGAAGCTCAGTGCACTCAGTGCCATGCCGCTCGTTGCCACAGTGCGCAGGCCAAGACGCGCGACCAGCACACCGGCAATCGGGCCGCTGAAACCACTGGCCACCATCAGCGGCAGCATAAATTTCCCGGCCTCGAACGGTGTGAAACCATGTACAAACTGCAGTTCCTGCGCCATCAGCAGCTCAAAACCGACCAGCGCAATCATTGCCGTCATCGCCATCACCACGCCACTGAGAATAATGCGGTGGCTGAACAGACGCATATCGATCATCGGCTTCGCCGCACGAAGCTGGATACGAACAAACATCGTTAATAACAGCGCGCCGGTCACGAACGCCCCGCCGATAACCCACGGCGTAACCAGCCCTTTCATCGCGGTTTTGGCGCTATACACCAGCAGCAGGATCGCCACAATCAGCATAATGGCGTGACTCAGGTTCAATGGCTGATCGCGTCGGCCCGGCTGCTGCGGCACGAAGCGCACGGAAAGCGCCATCACCAGCAACACGATAGGGACGTTAATCAGGAACACCGAGCCCCAGTAGAAGTGCTCCAGCAACATGCCGCCAATCAATGGGCCAAAGGCTGCCCCGCCGGAACCGACCGCAGCCCAGACGCCAAGCGCAATGTTGCGATGACGCGCATCGATAAACAGCGTGCGGATCCCGGCCAGCGTCGCCGGGACGATCATCGCCGCGCCAATCGCCAGCACGGCGCGCGCCGCAATCAGCCAACCGGCATCGGGCGCAAACGCTGCTGCCAGCGACGCCAGGCCAAACAATCCGCTGCCGAGCAACAGCAGGCGTTTAAAACCGATACGGTCGCCCAGTGCCCCCATAGGCAGTACCATTCCCGCCATCACCAGCGAGTAGATATCAATGATCCACAGTAACTCGTTGCCGCTTGCCCCAAGCGTCATACTCAACGTCGGTGCCGCCACATGCAGCACCGTCGCATCGATGGCGACCGGAATATAGACCAGCACGATAATCACTAACGCTAACCACTGACGAAACATAACTCTCCCTCATTTATTAAAGTTGGACATCCGTCCAGAACGCGATCCTACGGAAAGTTGAACAACTGTCCAGCTTTTTGTTAAACTCGTTGCGCGGTTATTGAGGATGAAAAATTATGGGTTATCTGAGTAAGGACGAACGACGGGAAGAAATTATGCAGGCGGCGATGCGCGTGGCGCTGGCCGAAGGTTTCCCCGCAATGACCGTCAGGCGGATCGCTACGGAAGCCAACGTTGCCACAGGCCAGGTCCATCACCATTTTGCCTCGGCAGGCGAACTCAAAGCCCAGGCGTTTATTCGCTTAACCCGTACCCTGCTGGATGCTAATCCGTTGCCGGAAAACGCCACGTGGCGTGAACGCTTATGCTCAATGCTTGGCAGCGATGACGGCGGGTTTGAGCCCTATATTCGCCTCTGGCGGGAAGCGCAGCTGATTGCGGCGAAAGATCCCGATATCAAGGCGGCCTATATTCTCACCATGCATATCTGGCATGACGAAACCACGGCGATTATCCGCCAGGGCCACGCGGCGCAGGAGTTTACCCTGCGCGATAGCCCCGAGCACATCGCCTGGCGGCTGATTGCGCTGGTTTGCGGTCTGGATGGAATGTACGCACTGGGAATGACGGATATTAATGACGACGCCTTTAACCAGCATGTGGATGCAGCGATCGCCCTGGAGCTGTTTTCACTACCGCACACACACGATATCTGACATGCGCGTGGTATAGCGCGGCGAGAGCAGTTCCCGTTTCATCTGCCACGGCTGCGCGATACCCTGCCCGGCAAAATAGAGCGTCCCGCGCCCGGTCTTGTGATTAATGGCATCCAACACGCTCATTAACGCTTCGCTGTCCGCACGCGGCGCATTGTCATCAAACAGATTCAGTTGCGCAACGCCCTGGCTGAAAAAATCCCCCAGCATTACGCCCGCTTTCTGATAACGTCGCCCTTCTTTCCAGATAACCTCCAGACAGCGCGTCGCGGCATTAATGATGTCGCGACTATCCTGCGTCGGCGTCAGCAATTTTACCGATGCGCTGTTGCCGTAATAGGGCTGCCCGGCGGCAAACGGCGATGTTTTAATAAATGCCGAAATAAACCGGCAATACTGATGTTCCAGACGCAGCTTCTCTGCCGCCCGGCAGGCGTACTCGCAGATAGCCTGACGTATATCTTCGTAATCCGTTACCGGCGCGCCAAAGGAACGGGAGCTGATAATTTCCTGTTTATCCGGAGCGAACTCTTCCAGTTCAAGACACGCTTCGCCGCGCAGCTCGCGCACCGTGCGTTCGAGTACTACGCTAAAATGTTTACGAATAAAGCGGATGTCTGTATCCGCGAGATCCAGTACGCTGTGAATGCCCATTGCTTCCAGTTTTTTGCTAATCCGCCGCCCGATACCCCACACTTCACTGACCGGAAATGCCGCCATCAGTTTACGCTGCCGTTCGAGACTGGAGAGATCAACCACGCCGCCCGTTTGATGCTGCCATTTTTTTGCCGCATGATTCGCCAGCTTGGCGAGGGTTTTGGTTTGCGCGATCCCCACACCAACAGTCAAATGCATACCCTTACTGATTGTTTCGCGAATTTCACGACCAAAATCGGTTAAATCACGACAATTTCTGACACCGGTAAGATCGCAAAACGCTTCGTCGATACTGTAGATTTCCACTCTCGGGGCCAGCGCTTCCAGGGTCGTCATCACGCGTTCTGACATATCCGCGTAAAGTTCATAATTGCTGCTAAACGCTACCACGCCGTGACGGCGAAACTGCTCCTTCTGTTTAAAATAGGGTTCTCCCATTGCCACCAGTGACTTCGCCTCTGCGCTACGGGCAATGACGCAGCCGTCGTTATTCGACAGCACCACCACCGGTTTGCCTTTGAGATCCGGCCTGAACACCGTTTCGCAGGAGGCATAAAAACTGTTCACATCCACCAGCGCAAACATGGTCAGCAGGCCGCTTTCACGATAAACGTCACCACGCCAAAAATATCCAGCGGCATATCTTCGTTAATGCGGATAGGCGCATAGGCCGGGTTGCAGGGAACCAGCTGGATTATCGGGCGCAGTTGCAGGCGCTTGACGGTAAATTCGCCATCGATAGCGGCGATAATTATATCGCCGTGTCTGGCGGTTCTCGCGCTGTCAACCACCAGCAAATCACCATTGCCGATGCCCGCGTCGATCATAGAATCGCCCGTGGCGCGGACAAAATAGGTCGCACTGGGGTGCGCCACCATAAATTCGTTGAGATCGATTCCCCGCTCAACGTAATCGCGTGCCGGGCTGGGAAAGCCGCATGGCACTAAGTCACTGAAAAGAGGCGTAATTACGCTCTCGCGTTGTTCTGCAAGTTTGTACATCATGACCGTAAACACCCTATACTGTATTTATATGGGTCTTCCCTTGTTGTGGTGGCTGAAGGCATGATAATGGTGTATTTAATCGCCAGAGGTCACCGCCATGGACGAAAAGTCCCTCTACGCTCATATTCTCAACCTGTCCGATCCGTGGCAGG
>NZ_JBSPEI010000022.1:0-86590 GCF_055796175.1 Pseudocitrobacter sp. 2023LY-00077
ATTAAACTTCGTAATGAATTACGTGTTCACTCAGAGACTTGGTATTCATTTATCGTCTTGCGACGTTAAGAATCCGTATCATTGAGTGCCCACACAGATTGTCTGATAAATTGTTAAAGAGCAGTGCAACGCGGCGTGAAGCTCACCGTTGCGAGGTGGCGCATATTACGCTTTCCTCCTTCAGAGTCAAGCGCTTATTTTCGCTTTTCTCTGGCGGCGTTCCCGAAGGAAGCCTGCTAACCCGGCGGCTTAGAGGCCGTTGTTCCGTGTCAGTGGAGGCGCATTATAGGGAGTAATTGAGATCTCGCAAGCATAAAATACAAAAAACTTTTCGTTCGCTCATTTTCCAGGCAATGCGCTACATTCGTGCGCTATTTGCGCGGAATATGCGCAATTTCGCGGGCGAAATGGGCTACCTGCTGCCAGTCCGTATAAACCACTTCTTTACGGGTATCCGTTTCGCCGCCCGTCATCTTCATAATCAGGCGGATCATAAAGCGGTCATACCAGCGATAACGCGGGTAACGCAGCGCCCCGGCAAAAACGGCGCAGGCATCCGGCTGCCATGGAGAGGCAAGCAGAAACTTACGCGTGTAGTTATTGGTCTGCGGCGATCGCTTCTCGGGTTTACGCGCCACCAGGTTCACCGAGAAGAAAGCGCTCGGTAATGCCTGCATCTGCGCGGCATGCTTTTTCACAAAACGATCGACCGCTGAATGGAAGTGCCCATAGCGAATCGACGCTCCCACCACAACGCGGTCATACTGTTCCCACTCAACGTCCTGAGTGCGATTCAGATTCACCAGCTCGGAATCAATACCCAGCTCTTTGAGCTCGGAAGAGAGGTACGCGGCAATTTCACGCGTCTGACCATCACGGGTAGAGAAGAGAATTAATGTTTTCAACGCAAGCTCCACTTATTCGCGCCAGAAGGTTGGGGTAAACAACACCAGCAGCGTAAAGACTTCCAGACGACCAAACAGCATGTTCGCAATCAGGATCCACTTCGCCACCGGGTTCATGCTGGCAAAGTTATCCGCCACCACGCCAAGCCCTGGCCCCAGGTTATTCAGCGTTGCCACTACCGAGGCAAACGCGGAGAAGTCATCCACGCCGGTCGCGATAATCGCCAGCATACTGATAATGAACACCAGCGCATACGCAGAGAAGAATCCCCATACCGCTTCGAGAATACGTTCCGGCAGCGCACGGTTGCCCAGCTTGATGCTATACACCGCATTCGGATGCACCAGACGTTTTAGTTCGCGGTTCCCCTGCTTGAACAGCAGCAGGATACGAATCACCTTCAGACCACCGCCCGTCGACCCGGCGCAACCGCCGATAAACGCCGAGCAGAGTAACAGCACCGGCAGGAAGAGCGGCCAGCGAGCGATGCTGTCCGTCGTAAAGCCCGCCGTCGTCGCCATCGACACCACCTGGAAGAAGGCCTGGTTTAGCGTCGTCAGCGCAGAGCTGTAAACGTTATGGAAATAGAGCACCAGCGTACAGATAAAGACCAGCGTCAACTGAACGCCAATAAACATCCGGAATTCCGGATCGCGCCAGTAAACCTTCAGGCTCCGCCCGCTCAGTAACGAGAAGTGCAGACCGTAGTTACACCCGGAGATCAGTAAGAAGATAGCAATAATGGTGTTAATCGTTGGGCTGTCGAAGTAGCCCACGCTGGCATCATGCGTCGAAAAACCGCCAATCGCGATAGTCGCGAAGCTGTGACCGATGGCGTCGAACGCCGGCATACCCGCAAACCACAGCGCCAGCGCACAGGCGACGGTCAGCAATACATAGATGAGCCACAGGGTTTTTGCCGTTTCCGCAATACGCGGCCGCATCTTGTTATCTTTCAACGGCCCCGGCATCTCGGCACGATAAAGCTGCATCCCCCCGACGCCGAGGATAGGCAGAATCGCCACGGCTAACACAATGATCCCCATACCGCCGAACCATTGCAGCATCTGTCGATAAAAGAGAATCGCATGCGGAAGTGAATCGAGGCCCACCAGCGTCGTCGCGCCGGTCGTTGTCAGCCCGGAAAAGGATTCAAAAAAAGCATCGGTTATCGTGAGGTTTGGCTGCTCAGAGAAGATAAAGGGAAGCGCACCCACGCTGCCCAGTACGGTCCAGAACAGGACCACAATCAAAAACCCTTCGCGCGATTTGAGTTCGCCCTTCTCGCGGCGGTTCGGCCACCACAGTAACGAGCCAATCACCAGCGCGACAAAAAAGGTTTGGGTAAATGCCCGCCCGGCGCCATCGCGGTAAATCAATGCCACCAGGCCGGGAAGGATCATGGTTCCCGAAAACAAGATGACCAGAAGTCCGACGATTCGGGTTATGGCACGAAAATGCATCTCTGGCGCTTCCTTTGGTATAAAAGTAAGGAGGGGGATTATTCTTCAATCGCTAACAATTGCAATGAACCACGACTAAAATCAGCCAGTTTTGCTGTAAAAGCATCCACTTTCGCTTGCGGAAGCGCCACGCGTAGCTGTACCGATGCCTGATAGTCACTGGCCACAATCACGCCAGAGAATTGCCCCAGCAGCGTTTCTATCCCCGACAACTGACCGTATTCACACAACAGAGTATATTCGGTTAATGGCGTTTTGATTTGTGTTGTGAGTTGATTTAGCGCCTGCTGGACACCGCCGCCATAGGCTTTCACCAGGCCGCCCGTTCCCAACAGCACGCCGCCGTAGTAGCGAACCACCACGGCGGTAATTTCGCCGACGCCGCTTCCCATAAGCTGCGCCAGCATGGGCTTACCCGCCGTTCCCGCCGGTTCACCATCATCTGAAAAGCCAAGCTGCTGTGAGTCATCTGGCCGCCCGGCAACCCAGGCGACACAGTGGTGACGGGCATCAGGATGTTCCGCCCTCACCGACTCAACAAACGCTTTCGCCGCCTCCACCCCGTCGGTATGCGCCAGCAGGGTGATGAAACGGCTCTTTTTAATCTCTTCAGTAAACGTGACCGGCGACGCCGGTATCGGCCAACTTTCCATTACGCCAGTTTCAGATCGCGCGTCATGTTCTCAACGTTATTTTCGTGGATCACGACGTTATCTTCGATGCGAATCCCGCCGAACGGTTTCAGTGCTTCAATTTTCTGCCAGTTGAAGTGCTTGCTGAACTGCCCTTCACGCCACGGCGCCAGCAGAGATTCAATGAAGTAAATGCCCGGCTCGATGGTCAGCACCATGCGCGGTTGCAACACGCGGGTGCAGCGCAGGTACGGATATTTCGACGGCGCTGCCAGGTGCGTGCCGGTGTCATCCTGCATAAAGCCCGCGACATCATGAACCTGTAATCCCAACGGGTGACCAATACCGTGCGGCATAAATGGCCCGGTCAGGTCATTTTCAACCATCGCCTCTTCGCTCATATCGGTGAGGATTTGATGTTTACGCAGGATTTTTGCGATGCGCTGATGGAACTGGATATGGTAATCCACGTAGCTGACACCCGCTTTCATGGTGGCGATCAGCGCCAGCTGCTCGTCATTCACGTCTTTGATCAGATGGGCGAAATCATTGTCGCTGTGCGCCGCCCAGGTGCGGGTGAGATCAGCGGCATAACCGTTATATTCCGCGCCAGCGTCCAGCAGGAAGCTACGCACTTCAGACGGCACGCGGTGATCCAGTTTGGTGTAGTGCAATACAGAGGCGTGTTCATTCAGTGCCACGATGTTGCCATACGGTACATCGGTATCGCGATGGCCGGTCGCCGTCAGGTACGCCTGATTGATGTCGAACTCGCTCATCCCGGAACGGAAAGCTTCTTCCGCTGCGCGATGGCCGTTGACCGCTGTTTTCTGCGCTTCGCGCATACAGGCCAGTTCGTAATCCGTTTTATAAGAACGATAGTAGTGCAGGTAATCAATCACGCCTTTCGGGTTGATCTTATCGGCAGCAATGCCCAGGCCAATCGCGCGCTCCGGAACCGGACCGATATAGCCAATATTTCCACGAGCCGCTGGCAGCTGGCTGGCAATGCCGTCTGCTTTCGGCAGCGCAATCACCTCAACTTCCTCGGTCCAGAAGGAGGTCGGCAACGGCTCAACGTTGTGCCAGTAATCGACCGGCAGGTAGAACCACAGCTTCGGTTTGTTGACGCCATCCACCAGCAGCCAGCAGTTTGGCACCTGCGTCACGGGCACCCAGGCTTTAAACTGCGGGTTGACCTTGAACGGATACGCGTGGTCATCGAGGAACACATTCATCAGTTCGCCGGAATGAATTAACAGCGCATCCAGCTTGAAGCGGTCCAGCGCGTTACGCGCACGTTCCTGCAGGGTGGCGATATGATTTTTGTAGAGTGCAGCCAGTGATTCCATTTTTAGTCCTTGTACATTTTTGCCCTCAAGTTTTCGCATCTTAGCACACCTCGCCGAACCTGCGTGATCTCCACCAGTCGTGATCTCCCCAGCAAATATTTAAAGAGTAATTTGCATTTTATTAACATAAAAACCACACTCAGCCTCATCTGGTACGACCAGATTACACTGCTGGATTCAGGAGACTGACATGCTCTACAAAGGCGATACCCTGTACCTCAACTGGCTGGAAGATGGCATTGCCGAACTGGTGTTCGATGCCCCCGGCTCGGTGAATAAATTAGATACGGCGACCGTAGCCAGCCTCGGTCACGCGCTCGATGTCCTCGAAAAACAAAAAGAGCTGAAAGGGCTGCTGCTGCGCTCTGAAAAAGCGGCGTTTATCGTCGGCGCAGACATTACCGAATTCCTCTCGCTGTTCCTGGTGCCGGAAGAGCAACTCAGCGAATGGCTGCATTTCGCCAACAGCGTCTTCAACCGTCTGGAAGATTTACCGGTTCCGACCATCGCCGCCGTGAACGGCTATGCGCTGGGCGGCGGCTGCGAATGCGTACTGGCGACCGATTACCGTTTAGCCACGCCAGACCTGCGCATCGGCCTGCCGGAAACCAAACTGGGGATCATGCCCGGTTTTGGCGGTTCCGTGCGTATGCCTCGCCTTTTGGGCGCGGACAGCGCGCTGGAAATTATCGCTGCCGGGAAAGATGTTGGTGCTGAACACGCGCTGAAAATCGGTCTGGTGGATGGCGTTGTTAAACACGAGAAACTGATCGACGGTGCGCTGGCCGTATTGCGCCAGGCGATAAACGGCGATCTCGACTGGCGCGCGAAGCGTCGTCCGAAACTGGAACCGCTGAAGCTCAGTAAAGTGGAAGCCACCATGAGCTTCACTATCGCCAAAGGCATGGTGATGCAGACGGCGGGTAAACACTATCCGGCGCCGATTACGGCGGTGAAAACCATTGAAGCCGCTGCCCGTCTGGGGCGCGATGACGCGCTGAAGCTGGAAAACCAAAGCTTTGTCCCGCTGGCGCACACCAACGAAGCGCGCGCGCTGGTTGGCATCTTCCTTAACGATCAATATGTAAAAGGTCTGGCGAAAAAACTCGCCAAGACCACCGATGCGCCGAAACACGCGGCGGTTCTGGGCGCAGGCATTATGGGCGGCGGCATCGCGTATCAGTCGGCCTGGAAAGGCGTGCCGGTGATCATGAAAGATATCAATGAGAAATCGCTGACGCTTGGCATGACGGAAGCCAGCAAACTGCTCAATAAGCAGCTGGAGCGCGGCAAAATTGATGGTCTGAAACTGGCAGGCGTCATTTCCACCATCCAGCCCACACTGGATTACGCCGGGTTCGACCGTGTAGACGTCGTTGTGGAAGCGGTTGTTGAAAATCCGAAGGTGAAAAAAGCAGTGCTGGCGGAAACCGAGCAAAAAGTCCGCCCGGATGCTGTGCTGGCCTCCAACACTTCAACAATCCCGATCGGCGAACTGGCCGACGCGCTGGAACGCCCGGAAAACTTCTGCGGCATGCACTTCTTCAACCCGGTGCACCGCATGCCGCTGGTTGAAATCATTCGCGGTAAAAAGACCAGCGAGCAAACCATCGCCAAAGTGGTTTCCTGGGCCAGCCAGATGGGCAAAACGCCGATTGTGGTCAACGACTGCCCCGGCTTCTTCGTTAACCGCGTGCTGTTCCCCTACTTCGCCGGTTTCAGCCAGCTGCTGCGCGACGGCGCGGATTTCCGCAAAGTCGACAAAGTAATGGAGAAACAGTTCGGCTGGCCGATGGGCCCGGCTTATCTGCTGGACGTGGTCGGTATCGACACCGCACATCACGCCCAGGCGGTGATGGCAGCAGGTTTCCCGCAGCGCATGCAGAAAGATTATCGCGACGCGATCGACGCCCTGTTTGATGCCAGCCGCTTCGGGCAGAAAAATGGTCTTGGCTTCTGGCGCTATAAAGAAGACAGCAAAGGCAAACCGAAAAAAGAAGAAGACGCACAAACCGACAGCCTGCTGGCCGATGTTTCCCAGCCGAAGCGCGACTTCAGCGACGAAGAGATCATCGCCCGCATGATGATCCCGATGGTCAACGAAGTGGTGCGCTGCCTGGAAGAGGGCATCATTGCCAGCCCGGCAGAAGCAGACATGGCGCTGGTTTACGGCCTGGGCTTCCCTCCGTTCCACGGCGGCGCATTCCGCTGGCTGGATACGCTGGGTAGCGCGAAATATCTCGATATGGCGCAGCAGTATCAGCACCTCGGTCCGTTGTATGACGTGCCGGAAGGTCTGCGCAATAAAGCGCGTCATAACGAACCGTATTATCCCGCAGTGGAGCCCGCCCGTCCGGTTGGCGCACTGAAAACGGCTTAAGGAGTCACAATGGAACAGGTTGTCATTGTCGATGCAATTCGTACCCCGATGGGCCGTTCAAAAGGCGGCGCCTTCCGTCACGTGCGTGCAGAAGACCTCTCCGCGCACCTGATGCGTAGCCTGCTGGCGCGCAACCCGGCGCTGGAAGCGGCGTCTCTTGATGATATTTACTGGGGCTGCGTGCAGCAGACGCTGGAGCAGGGTTTTAACATTGCGCGTAACGCCGCCCTGTTGGCGGAAGTACCGCACTCGGTGCCTGCAAACACCGTTAACCGCCTGTGTGGTTCATCGATGCAGGCGTTGCACGACGCCGCACGTATGATCATGACCGGCGATGCGCACGCCTGCCTTATCGGCGGTGTTGAACATATGGGTCACGTGCCGATGAGCCACGGCGTCGATTTCCACCCAGGTTTAAGCCGTAACGTCGCCAAAGCGGCGGGCATGATGGGCTTAACCGCCGAAATGCTGGCGCGGATGCACGGCATCAGCCGCGAGATGCAGGACGCCTTTGCTGCCCGCTCTCACGCGCGTGCCTGGGCCGCAACCCAGTCCGGCGCGTTTAAAAATGAGATAGTCCCAACAGGGGGTCACGATGCCGACGGCGTTCTGAAGCAGTTTAACTACGATGAGGTGATTCGACCGGAAACCACCGTTGAAGCGCTCGCGACGCTGAAACCGGCATTCGATCCGGTCACCGGCACGGTTACCGCCGGTTCCTCTTCCGCGCTTTCCGATGGCGCTTCCGCCATGCTGGTCATGAGCGAAAGCCGCGCCCGCGAACTGGGCTTCACACCGCGCGCGCGCATTCGCTCAATGGCGGTTGTCGGCTGCGATCCGTCTATCATGGGTTATGGCCCGGTTCCGTCGTCTAAGCTGGCGCTGAAAAAAGCGGGCCTGTCGGTAAGCGATATCGACCTGTTTGAAATGAACGAAGCGTTTGCCGCGCAGATCTTGCCATGTATTAAAGATCTGGGGCTGACAGAACAGATCGACGAGAAGATCAACCTCAACGGCGGGGCGATCGCCCTGGGTCATCCGTTGGGATGTTCAGGTGCGCGTATCAGTACCACGCTGCTGAACCTGATGGAACGCAAAGACGCCCAGTTCGGCCTGGCGACAATGTGTATCGGGTTAGGTCAGGGGATTGCGACCGTATTTGAACGCGTATAAGTGCAAGTCGGCCGGGCAAGCATAGCGCCCCCGGCCGATAAATTAAAAGATTAGTTGCCGTTCTTCCCGCCTGTCAGGGGCGGGTTTTTTATTGCTTAAATAAACGCAAACGCATCGCCAAACAGGCGGTCTTCACGCGCCTGACGTTCGTTGCAGAACAGGTCACGGGCGATTTTCGCCATTTCGAAACGGCCGGCAATATAGATATCGTGCTCCGCCAGCGTACCGTAATCCTGCAATACTGCCGTCAGCACGGTACCGGAGCGGCCACGCCACTCATCATCGGGCTGCTCAACAACCGGGATAACATTCAGCTTCGGATGATTAACCGTTAACGCTTCCAGCTCGGCAAGGTCATACAGATGTTTCTCTTCACGACCGCCCCAGTAAATGGTGACATCACGGTTAGGGTTACGCTTCAGCGCAGTCAGCAGAATGGAGCGCACGTAGGAGAAGCCAGTACCGCCCGCGATTAAAATCAGCGGACGTTCTTCATCGTCGCGCAGCCAGGCTTCGCCATGAGGAATATCAACGACAATTTCGCGATCCTTCAGAATGCGATCCATAACCGCCATCGCGTACAGATTGAGCTCCGATGCGCCAATATGCAGTTCGATATAGTCCTGCTGATCCGGCGTGGAGGCCATGGAGAACGGGCGTTTATCACGCTCATCCATCACGACCATTAAATACTGACCCGCCTGGAACGAGAATGGGGCTTCGGGTACTAAACGGACGCGATATACAGTGTCGGTGATGGCATCTACCGAGGTCACTTTACAGCTTAAAATTGTCATGCGCTCCCTCTGTCGGATCTTATAGTCATTTCAGGGTCTGAATACTGCCCCAATCGTCAGTGCCTGAACAGGCAGAACAGCCGCGTTAATCGCGTTTGCTGTCGCTAAAAATGGCCAGCTCATCCCAGATAGCGTCGATACGCGCCGTGACCGCCGGATCTTTTTTGATCGGACGCCCCCATTCACGTTGGGTTTCTCCTGGCCATTTATTGGTGGCATCCAGCCCCATTTTTGACCCCAGACCGGAAACCGGCGAGGCAAAATCCAGATAATCTATTGGCGTGTTTTCCACCAGAACCGTGTCCCGCGCGGGGTCCATACGGGTGGTAATCGCCCAGATAACATCATTCCAGTCACGCGCATTCACATCGTCATCGCAGACGATAACAAACTTGGTGTACATAAACTGGCGTAAAAACGACCATACGCCCATCATCACCCGTTTCGCGTGCCCGGCGTACTGTTTTTTCATCGTAACAACCGCCAGACGGTAAGAACACCCTTCCGGCGGCAGATAGAAATCGACGATTTCGGGGAACTGCTTTTGCAGAATCGGTACGAAGACTTCGTTTAACGCCACACCCAGCACCGCCGGCTCATCAGGCGGACGTCCGGTGTAGGTCGAGTGATAAATAGCATCATCGCGCTGGGTAATATGCGTGACGGTAAACACCGGGAAGTTATCCACTTCGTTGTAGTAACCGGTGTGGTCGCCATATGGGCCTTCCGGTGCCATCTCACCGATTTCGATATACCCTTCCAGCACGATTTCCGCGCTGGCAGGCACTTCCAGGTCGTTGGAAACGCACTTCACCACTTCGGTTTTTGTGCCGCGCAGCAAACCCGCGAACGCGTATTCCGACAGCGTATCCGGCACCGGCGTGACCGCGCCGAGAATCGTCGCAGGATCGGCACCCAGCGCCACGGATACCGGGAATCGCTCGCCCGGATGCGCCGCGCACCACTCCTGAAAATCGAGCGCGCCGCCGCGATGCGACAGCCAGCGCATAATCAGTTTGTTTTTGCCGATCACCTGTTGGCGATAGATACCCAGGTTCTGTCGCTCTTTGTGCGGGCCGCGCGTTACCGTCAGCCCCCAGGTGATTAACGGTGCCGCATCTTCCGGCCAGCAGGTCATCACCGGAATACGCGATAAATCGACGTCATCACCGGAGATGATTTTTTGCTGGCACGGCGCGCCACGCAGACGCTTAGTCGGCATGTTAAGCACTTGCTTGAAATGAGGGAGTTTATCGAAGAGATCGCGGAACCCTTTCGGCGGTTCAGGCTCCTTCAGAAAAGCCAGCAGTTTCCCCACTTCGCGCAGTGCGCTGACATCTTCCTGCCCCATCCCCATCGCCACGCGCTTTGGCGTACCGAACAGGTTACACAGCACCGGCATGTCGTAACCCGTTGGGTTCTCAAACAGTAACGCCGGGCCGCCAGCACGCAGGGTGCGATCGGCAATTTCGGTGATTTCCAGGTGAGGGTCAACAGGTAACGTAATACGTTTCAGTTCACCCTGTTGCTCCAGCAATGTCAGAAAGTCGCGTAGATCGTGGTATTTCATGGGGAAATTAATGGCCTCCTGGTAAGCGCCTCATTATACGGCGAATGCGGCTGTGATGCTGTATTTTTGTTAAAATCACGTGAACCAATACGCTCGACTTATCACTATCAGTTATAATCGCGATCGCATCACTCTTTTGATATGCTTGCACGCTACATTGTGGAAACGAGTCATTATGCAAGCCTGGTATTTACTGTACTGCAAACGCGGTCAACTTCAGCGCGCTCAGGAACATCTCGAACGGCAGGCAGTGAGTTGCCTGACGCCGATGATCACCCTGGAGAAAATCGTACGCGGTAAGCGTACTTCAGTCAGTGAACCGCTTTTCCCCAACTACCTTTTTGTTGAGTTTGACCCGGAAGTGATTCATACCACTACCATTAATGCGACCCGTGGCGTCAGCCATTTTGTGCGTTTTGGTATGCATCCGGCGACGGTTCCTTCCAGCGTTATTCATCAGCTTTCGGTGTATAAACCCGAAGGCGTTACCGACCCCAGCACACCGTTCCCCGGCGACAGCGTGGTGATCACCGAGGGCGCGTTTGAAGGCTTGCAGGCGATTTTCTCTGAGCCTGACGGCGAAGCCCGCTCAATGTTGCTGCTCAATCTGCTCAACAAGCAGGTCATGCAAAGCGTGAAGAACACCGACTTTCGCAAAACCGACAGCAACTAAAACGTAATATTAAACAGTGTCTTAACGTTATTGTCAGTGACGGACGCCAGCCACTGCGCCTCTTCGCCGCGCCAGTGGGCAATTTGCGTCAGGATGTGCGTCACGAAGGCGGGCTCGTTACGTCGTGATTTCGGTTTTGGCGACAGGTCGCGCGGCAGCAAATAAGGCGCATCCGTTTCAATCATCAATCGCTCTGCCGGAATAAATGGCAGCAACTCACGCAGTTCCAGCCCGCGACGCTCATCGCAAACCCAGCCGGTAATGCCGATATACAGGCCGCGATCGACGCAGGCCTGCATCTCTTCGCGCGTACCGGTGAAGCAGTGTAAAACCCCGCCAGGCAGCTTATCCAGCCACGGGTCGAGCAAGTCCAGAAAACGCGCGTGGGCATCGCGACAGTGCATAAAGACCGGCATCGACAGCTCCGCCGCCAGTGCCAGCTGCGCGCTAAACGCCGCCTCCTGCTCTGCTGGGGTGGAGAAATTGCGGTTGAAGTCCAGCCCGCATTCGCCAATCGCCACCACTTCCGGCTGCTGCGCCAGTTTACGGATGCTCGCATCCACCTCCGTGTTCCAGCTGCTACTATCGTGCGGATGCACACCCGCAGTAGACCAGCACCCGGCAAACCGCTGTGCGAGCTGTTGCGCTTCTTCGCTCTCATGTCGATTGGTTCCGGTCAGCAGCATCCCGCTGACGCCTGCGGCCTGAGCGCGGGCGATAACATCGTCACGATCGTGGGAAAACTGCGAGCTGGTAAGGTTTACGCCAATATCAAACATCTCGGCTCCATACAAAAACCGCCCTGACGGGCGGTGATTTTATTCTTCGTTTTTATCGGCTTCAGCTTCAGCTTCGGCTTCCGCGTCTTCGTCACGCGTCGCTCGCTTGCCGGTATAGAAGCGGGCGAAGAAGACGCCAACCTCAAACAAACAGTACATCGGTATCGCCAACAGCGTTTGCGAGAAAACATCCGGCGGGGTCAGCAGCATGCCAACCACAAATGCGCCAACCAGTACATACGGACGTTTTTTGCGCAAGTCTTCCGGGGTGGTCACGCCCACCCAGCAAAGCAGCACAATCGCCACCGGCACTTCGAAGGAGACCCCGAAAGCGATGAACAACGACATCACAAAATCGAGGTAGCTCTTGATATCGGTCGAGACCAGCACGCCCGCAGGCGCGGCATGCGTCAGGAAGCCGAAAGCCAGAGGGAACACCACGAAATAGGCAAAAGCCATACCGGTATAGAACAGCAGCGTACTGGAAACCAGCAGCGGCACCACCAGGCGGCGTTCATGCTTATACAGCGCAGGCGCAACAAAGGCCCACACCTGATAAAGAATCACCGGCGCCGACAGGATAATCGACACCATGAAGGTCAGCTTGATGGGGGTAAAGAACGGTGACGCGACATCGGTCGCAATCATCGTCGCCCCAACGGGCATCTGCCGGATCAGCGGCGCAGAGACCAGTTGATAGATATCGTTGGCGAAATAGACTAACGCCAGAAAAATGATGAACACCGCCATGATGCTGTTAAGCAGACGCTTACGCAGTTCAATCAGGTGCGACACCAGCGGTTGAGTATCTTCTACGCCCATGTTTACGATTTATCACTTGATGCAGGGGATGAATCAGGAACGGAAGCGGTTTTTTTCTCTTTTTCAGAGTCGCTAACCGCCGCCGCTTCTGGCGTGTGGGTTTCAGCGGGGGATGGAACCTGCTCGTCGGTACTGGCCTGATGTTCGGCCGTCGACGGGGTAACCCCGGCGCGCTGCTCCTCGCTGTCCTTCACTATCGGATTATGGATAGTGTTGGCTTCATCACTCGCCTTTTCAGGATCGTGAACGGAGTAAGAGCGCTTCATGGATTCCGCCGCTTCACGCAGCTCGTCCATCGACGCCTTCAGCTCTGGCGATAGGGTATCCAGGCTCGCTTTCTCCACTTTTTTCAGGCTGTCCTGAAATTCCTGAAGTTTAAGCTCCTGGGTCAGCTCGTTTTGCACCGTTGTCGCCAGCGAGCGCAGCGCGCGAATCCAGCCAACAACCGTTTTAACCGCGACCGGCAGACGTTTTGGCCCCAATACAACAAGGCCAATCACGAATACCAGCAGCAGTTCACTGAAACCAATATCAAACACGAATTACACCTGCTCGTTGTCGTGGCGTTTCGCTTCGTCTTTTTTGGCGTCTTCCTGCTTGTCAGTGATTGATTTTGCAGTGAAGTCCGCATCCTGAGTCGACTTGTCTTTCTTGTCGTCTTCATCACCCATGGCTTTCTTAAAGCCCTTGATGGACGCGCCCAAATCAGACCCCAGTGAGCTCAGCTTTTTAGTCCCGAAAAGCAGAACCACGATAACGACGATAATCAGCAACTGCCAAATACTAATACCACCCATACATCTTCCTCTGTGATAGATGATGAAATAACCATTGACGCATTATACGTTATGCGCCCTCGTGATAGCGATGCAAAATTCAGCGCGTTTTACGCCAGCCGGCGAACCATACCACCAGCCCCGCGCCCATGAGCCACGCGGGCATGAAGCCCCATTCCGGGCGATTTATTAGCAGTAGTGTACCGCTCAATAATAAAACAGCACCTATACCAAAGAGATACCGTGACTGACCCTGACGGGTACGATGCACGGTGATGTCGCCGGCAAGCTTATCCAAACTGCTCTGTAAATGTTTGCTCTGGCGCAAACTGTCGTACACCAGTTCCGGTAATTCAGGCATTTTTTCGATCCAGAACGGCGCTTTTGCTTTCAGCGCGCGAACCAGCGCCGGAATGCCTATCTGATCTTTCAGCCAGGATTCAAGGAACGGCTTCGCCGTTTGCCATAAATCGAGCTGCGGATAGAGCTGTCGCCCGACGCCTTCCACATAAAGCAGCGTTTTTTGCAGCAGCACCAGCTGTGGCTGAACTTCCATGTTGAAACGGCGCGCGGTGTTGAATAAGTTTAGCAACACATGCCCGAAGGAAATTTCCGCCAGCGGTTTCTCGAAGATAGGTTCACACACGGTACGAATCGCGAACTCGAAATCTTCGACGTTGGTGTCCGGCGGTACCCAGCCAGAATCAACGTGCAGCTCGGCCACTTTGCGATAGTCGCGGTTAAAGAAGGCGATGAAGTTCTCCGCCAGATAGCGCTTATCTTCTTTGTTCAGCGAGCCGACAATCCCGCAGTCGATGCCGATGTATTGCGGATCTTCCGGGTGCTCGTAGCTGACGAAAATATTGCCCGGGTGCATGTCCGCATGGAAAAAGCTGTCGCGGAATACCTGGGTGAAGAAGACCTGCACGCCACGCTCGGCCAGCAGTTTCATGTTGGTGTTTTGCTTCAGTAACGCTTCGGTGTCTGACACCGGAATACCGTAAATGCGCTCCATCACCATCATGTTTTCGCTGCAATAGTCGGAGTACACTTCCGGCACATAGAGCATCGGGCTGTCTTCGAAATTGCGCCGCAGCTGAATGGCGTTCGCCGCTTCGCGCAGCAAATTCAGTTCATCAATCAGCGTTTTTTCATAGTCGCGCACCACTTCAACCGGGCGCAGGCGACGACCATCCGGCAGCAGGCGAGGAACCCAACGCGCCAGACGGTAGATAAGTTTCATGTCCGCTTTGATAACCGGCAGGATGTCCGGGCGGATGACCTTGATCACCACCTCTTTGCCGTTCTCTTTCAGGCGCGCGGTATGCACCTGGGCAATCGACGCGGATGCCAGCGGGTTAATATCGAAATCGTCAAACCAGCTTTCGATAGGGATATCCCCCATCGCTTTTTCCATCAGCTTTTGCGCCTGTAAGCCGTCAAACGGCGCAACGCGGTCCTGCAACATACTGAGCTGGTCGGCAATATGCGGCGGGAAGAGATCGCGGCGGGTAGAGAGCATCTGGCCGAGTTTGATCCAGACCGGGCCCAGCTCCTGCAATGCCAGACGCATGCGTTCACCCAGCGGGCGGTCTTTGTGGCGATTTGGCATCCAGAACAGCATCCGACGCCAGATTCGCAGCGGCAGAGTGATGCGCATTTTGGGAATGAGCTCATCAAGCCCGTAACTCAAAAAGGTGTGGATGATAAAATACAGGCGCCGTAATTCTCCTGGCGTCATTTCCCCTCCAGTTTTTCCAGCCGCTTCGTCAGCGCTTCAACGGCGCGTTCCACGGCCATTGTCTCTTCAGCGAACCAGGCTAATTCCAGCGCGCCGGGCGCCAGCCGCCACTCTTCGGTGACGGCCTCCGCCACGTAATGCTGTTGGCGAGCCAGACCTTGCTGCAGGAACTTCGCGCCGCCGCGCAGAACTTTACTGACGCCTTCAGCGGCGATATCGCCGGTATAGGGTGCCAGCAGTTCTGCCGGGTCAAACTCGGCCAGGTCGGCCAGTGCGACAAGGTTTTGCACGACCTGGATGTCGCCCTGCACTTCCAGGTCACCGTTGCGGATGAGCGCCGTCAGTTGCTGACGATTACGCAGTTGCGGCAGTACGCCGATACGCGTCGCGACAGTACAGTCGGCCTCGCCTTCCCACGCCCCCAGCACATCGACCTGCCGCTCGCTAAACACCAGCACCAGCGGCGACGTGAACTCTTTGAGTTCAACGCGCAGCACTTTTCCCACCAGACGTTGCCGGGCAGGCTTAAGCGCCCGCTCACGCCACAGAAAAGTATTCAGTGCCGTTTCGACGCCGGCAGTCACTAAGGGTTTTAAAGGCATCAGGCCCTCCTGTCAGAACTTATAACCGCGATGCAGCGCTACGATGCCTGCCGTCAGGTTGAAGTACTCAACGCTGTCCATCCCGGCATCCTGCATCATCGCTTTCAGGGTTTCCTGATCGGGGTGCATACGGATGGATTCCGCCAGATAGCGGTAGCTTTCTGCATCATTCGCTACCATTTCACCAATGCGCGGCAGGATATGGAAGGAGTAAGCATCGTAGGCTTTGCTCAGCGGTTCGATAATCGGTTTTGAGAACTCAAGCACCAGCAGGCGGCCACCGGGTTTCAGGACGCGATACATCGAACGCAGCGCTTTCTCTTTGTCGGTGACGTTACGCAGACCGAAAGAGATAGTAATGCAGTCGAAGGTGTTATCCGGGAACGGCAGCGCTTCGGCGTTCGCCTGTACATATTCCACGTTGCCGATAACACCGTGGTTGCGCAGCTTTTCGCGCCCCATTTTCAGCATAGAGTCGTTGATATCAGCCAACACGACGCGACCGGTTTCACCCACCATGCGGGAGAATTTCGCCGTTAAATCGCCCGTACCGCCTGCCAAATCGAGGACGGTTTGCCCACGACGTACGCCGCTACAGTCAATGGTAAAACGCTTCCATAAACGGTGAATACCAAACGACATTAAGTCGTTCATCACATCGTATTTTGCGGCCACAGAGTGGAAAACGTGAGCGACCATGTCTTCCTTCTGGGATTTGGCGATTGTCTTAAAGCCAAAGTGCGTCGTGTCTTGTGATTCCTCAGCCATCTCTAAGCCTGCTTATAAAGAAAATGTTCATGGAGTGTAACAGATTGGGCGCAATTGCCCTACGATTCAACCCCGTCACACTCCCTCAAACGGGGTTAACCGTTTTCCACGGCTAGAGGATCATCATCGTCAGAATCAGCCCCTTGCCGTAAACGAAACTCATCATCCTGCGCCGTAGCCTGCTCGACTAAATCCGGATTAATCTCGCGTTTCACCTCGACACCGAGGTGACGGAACGCTTCCGTTTGCGCCAGCAGATTCCCGCGCCCGGAAGAGAGTTTCTTCATCGCCTGACGATAGTTGTCCTGCGCTTTATCCAGGCTCTGCCCGATAGCAGACATATCATCAATAAACAGGCGCATTTTGTCGTACAGACGGCTGGCCCGTTCGGCGATTTGCTGCGCATTGCGGCTCTGGTGTTCATAGCGCCAGAGATTAGCAATGGTGCGTAGCGCTACCAACAAAGTGGTAGGACTTACCAGCATAATGTTATTTTTTAAAGCTTCATTGATCAGTTCGGGCTGTCGGTCTAATGCCAGCAAAAAGGCGGGTTCAACAGGGATAAACATCAGGACGTAGTCCAGCGTTCGCAGCCCCGGAAGCTGCTGATAATCTTTGCGCCCCAGCAGGCGAATATGGTTTCGCACAGCGGCGATGTGCTCCTGCAATGCCAGTTCGCGGGTGACGTCATCTTCGGCATTGAAGTAGCGTTCATAAGCCACCAGCGTCATTTTGGCATCGACCACCACATCTTTTCCCTGTGGCAGGCGAACGATGACGTCCGGCTGCATGCGGGCGCGGGTATCGGTTTCGATACTAACCTGAGTTTCGTATTCGTAACCTTCACGCAGGCCAGAGGCTTCCAGCACGCGCGTCAGCACCACTTCGCCCCAGTTGCCCTGAGTTTTATTGTCGCCTTTTAACGCGCGCGTCAGGTTGACGGCTTCACGCGTCATCTGTTCATTCAGCTGTTGCAGATTACGAATTTCATGGGCCAGCGTGTGGCGCTCTTTTGCTTCCTGGCCAAAACTGTCCTGCACCTGGCGGCGAAAGCCGTCAAGCTGCTCGCGCAACGGGGTAAGTAAACTGTTGAGGCTTTGACGGTTTTGCTCATCCACCCGACGATTGCTGTGTTCAAAGATACGGTTGGCCAGGTTTTCGAACTGCTCGCTCAGGCGCTGCTCGCTGTTGATCATCTGGCGAATTTTGTCTTCCGCATGATGCTGCGTGGCTTCCAGCCGCGTGGTCACTTCACGCAAATCGGCTTCCAGCGAGGTATTGATTTCACGCAGGCTACGCAGTTCATTGTTCAGCAGCTCGCACTCCTCGCGCCAGTGCGCGTTCTGAGCCAGCTGTTGCTTCGCAGCGCTCAGCTCGCCGTAGATATCACGCTCTTCGGCCAGTTGTTCCGCCCGCTGCTGCGCGACGCGATAGCTCGCGGCCAGCCAACCCAGCGCAACGCCCGCCAGTGCAACCAGAAAATAAATAAGAATGGCGATATCCACAATGCCCCCTGCATGAACGACTTACGGCAAAAATAGAATTGTGCTGTATAGATGTCCAGTTGAAAAGGTTTTTCCTGCGAGGAGGTACGCAAAATGAAAAAGGCCGAACGTGTCGGCCTTTAAGAAGAGAAGAAGGTTTACAGCAGGCGGCGAGCCGCTTCCACAACGATTTTCACCGCGTGGCTTTCGGTTTGTTTCATCGTCTCAGCGTTCGGGATCTCCTGCTGAGTACGGTTCACAATCACGCCCGCGACCATCCCTGCGCGCAGCCCCTGGCTGGAACACATGGTCAGCAGCGTCGCGGATTCCATCTCGTAGTTCATCACGCCCATCGACTGCCACTCTTCCATGGAGCCTTTGAAGCGGCTAACCACGCGGCCAGAGAAGGTATCGTAGCGTTCCTGACCCGGATAGAAGGTGTCGGAGGACGCGGTTACGCCAACGTGCGTGGTCGCGCCAATCTCTTTGGCCGCCGCAACCAGCGCGGTGGTGCAGTCGAAATCAGCCACAGCCGGATATTCCATCGGCGCAAAGTGCAGACTCGCACCGTCCAGACGAACGGATGCGGTGGTGACCAGCACGTCGCCTACGTTGATATGCGGCTGAATCGCGCCGGTAGTACCGACGCGCAGGAAAGTGCGGATGCCCAGCTGCGCCAGCTCTTCAACGGCAATAGAAGTAGACGGGCCGCCGATACCGGTAGAGCACACAATCACCGGCTTGCCATCAAGCTCAGCACGCCAGGAGGTAAATTCGCGATGGGATGCCAGTTTGACCGGCTTTTCCATCAGCGCGGCGATCTTTTCCACACGCTCCGGATCGCCAGGGACGATAGCCAGCGTAGCCCCTTGTAAATCGTTTTTAGTGAGGCCGAGATGAAAAACATCAGACTTAGACATAGAAAACTCCTCTGTGGATCGGTTTTGTCAGAAGAAGCAAAAAGCCACTTTACAGAAGACGAAGACAACATTTCGTGACCACCGTCACCAGGAACCAAAAATATTGCATAAGATTCCACGCAAAAAGTGATTCACATCACATTAACAAGTTATATCTTCCGTTGTTGCACAAAAATCGCCCGTATTCAGGCACTGTGATTTGTCTATATTAAAGAACATTACAGAAGCGCTAAAAGCTCATTTAAAGGTACGGAGAATGCCATGACCACCAACAACCAACCTGGGTTTGCACCTGCCGCATCACCTCACGCAACGACCACTGTTCGCACATCAGAGGCCGAAATAACCGCTGGCGAAACATCGATCCCCTCTCAGGGCGATCAGCTACCCGCGTATCACGCACGCCCAAAACACAGCGATGGCCCGCTTCCGGTGGTAATCGTAGTGCAGGAGATTTTTGGCGTCCATGAACACATTCGCGATATTTGTCGCCGCCTGGCCTTAGAAGGCTATCTGGCCATCGCGCCAGAGCTCTATTTCCGTCAGGGCGATCCGAACGACTATGCCGATATCCCGACCCTCTTTAATAACCTGGTCACGAAAGTACCTGACGCACAGGTGCTGGCCGATCTTGACCACGTTGCCAACTGGGCATCACGCAATGGTGGGGATGCCAGTCGCCTGATGATCACCGGCTTCTGCTGGGGTGGCCGCATCGCCTGGCTGTATGCTGCACATAACCCGCAGTTAAAAGCCGCCGTCGCATGGTATGGAAAATTGCTGGGCGATAAATCACTGAATTCACCGAAACATCCTGTCGATATCGCCGTCGATCTCAATGCACCGGTACTGGGTTTATACGGCGGTCAGGATACTGGCATTCCGGTTGATACCGTAGAAACCATGCGCCACGCACTGCGCGCCGCCAATGCCAAAGCGGATATTATTGTTTACCCGGACGCCGGGCATGCGTTCAATGCGGATTATCGTCCAAGTTATCATGAAGAATCGGCGAAAGATGGCTGGCAGCGCATGCTGGAGTGGTTTAAGCAGTATGGTGGGAAAAAATAAGGATTTTGCCCGGTAATGCGTTCGCTTACCGGGCCAGTACACTTTACCCCTTACGCAAATTCTGCGCCGCCTGCACCATGTTCGCCAGCGCCGCGCGGGTCTCTGGCCAGCCGCGGGTTTTCAGGCCACAGTCCGGGTTGACCCACAGGCGTTCCGCCGGGATGCGCTGTTCGGCTTTCTTCAGCAGCGCTTCAATCCACTCCACGCTCGGCACGTTCGGTGAATGAATGTCATACACGCCAGGCCCGATTTCGTTCGGGTAATCAAACTCTTCAAATGATTCCAGCAACTCCATATCGGAACGCGAGGTTTCGATAGTGATGACGTCTGCATCCAGCGCCGCAATCGAATCCATGATGTCGTTGAACTCGCAGTAACACATATGCGTGTGGATTTGCGTGTCATCTTTCGCCACGGCGGCGTTGATACGGAAGGCTTCCACGCCCCACTGGAGATACGCGTCCCAGTCGCTGCGGCGCAGCGGTAAGCCTTCGCGCAGTGCCGGTTCGTCAATCTGGATGATGCCAATTCCAGCGGCTTCCAGGTCCGCCACTTCATCACGCAGCGCCAGCGCAATCTGTTTGGCGATGGTTTCACGGCTCACGTCTTCACGCGGGAAGGACCAGCAGAGAATCGTCACCGGCCCCGTGAGCATCCCTTTCACTGGCTTGTCGGTCAGCGACTGCGCGTATTTCGCCCACTCCACGGTGATCGGAGCCGGGCGGCTGACGTCACCAATAACAATCGGCGGTTTCACACAGCGGGAACCGTAGCTCTGCACCCAGCCGTTTTGCGTAAAGACAAAACCGTCCAGATGTTCGCCAAAGTATTCCACCATGTCATTACGCTCAGCTTCGCCGTGGACCAGCACATCAAGCCCTAAACGTTCCTGCTCCACAATGGCCTGTTTAATCTGTTCCGCAATGCCCGTGCGGTAGTTGTTGGCATCAAGATTACCCTTTTTGAAATCCAGGCGCAGGGTGCGAATTTCCGTGGTTTGCGGGAAGGAACCAATCGTGGTGGTCGGCCAGGCAGGCAGGTTAAAACGCGCGCGCTGGGCTTGCGCCCGCACGTCATAAGCATTTGCACGCTGGCTATCCTGCGTGGTAATGGCCGCCAGACGTTTTGCTACCGCCGCATTATGAACGCGGGTTGAGTGACGACGCGCCTGAATCGGGGCGCTCCACGCTGCCAGCGCAGACGTATCACCGCTATTGAGCGCATCGCGCAACAGCGCCAGTTCTTCACATTTTTGCAGAGCGAAGGCAAACCAGCTTTTCACCTCCGCATCCAGACGCGTCTCCACGCTCAGATCGATTGGGCTGTGCAGCAATGAGCAGGACGATGCCACCCATAGCGAGCGTTTGCCGACGATTTCGCGAATTTGTGCATATTTTTCCGTAAGATCGGCGCGCCAGACGTTACGTCCGTTAATCAACCCGGCGGAGAGTAGCCAGTCGGCAGGCAAGCGCTTATGCAGTTCGGCAACATCATCTTTGCCATGAACCAGGTCAACATGCAGGCCCTGGATCGGCAGAGCAGTAAGGGTATCCAGGTTAGGTGTGACGCCTTCAAAGTAAGTCGTCAGCAGCAATTTCACCTGCCCCTGAAGAGCGTCATAGGCGGATTGATAAGCTTCCCGCCACGCCTGCGGCAGTTCCAGCACCAGCGCCGGTTCATCAATCTGTACCCACTCAATACCGCGTTTTGCCAGCGCACTCAGCACATGCTGATAAACCGGCAGAATGTCTTTGAGCAGGTTCAGACGGTCAAATGCCTCGCCTTTGACCTTACCCAACCACAGATAGGTCACCGGCCCCAGCAGAACGGGCTTCACCTGGTGGCCCAACGCCAGCGCTTCATCCACTTCCTCCAGCAGCTGTGTCCAGGTCAGTTTGAACTGCTGGCCTTTCACGAACTCCGGCACCATGTAGTGATAGTTGGTATTAAACCATTTGGTCATTTCCGCTGCCGCCGCTGGTTCGCCGGTGGGGGCACGCCCACGGCCAATACGGAACAGGGTGTCGATATCCACCGATCCATCGCTGTTCTGATGACGAGCCGGAACGTTGCCCAGCATCAGGCTGGTCGTCAGAACATGGTCGTACCAGGCAAAATCGCCCACCGGCAGCAGGTCGATACCGGCCTGTTTTTGCTGCTCCCAGTGACGCGCGCGTAGTTCACGCCCAACTGACAACAGCGCTTCCTGAGTCGAGTTCCCCGCCCAGTAGCTTTCTTGCGCTTTTTTCAGCTCGCGGCGCAGGCCAACGCGAGGGAAACCGAGGGTGTGATTGAGAATTGTCATGGTATGCCCCTTATGGAATTTTCATGATTTAGACGTCCAGATGTTTACACATCCATAATTGGCGGTTACTGTATATTCCTCAAGCGCAAATTGTTCATGCCGAAGTGAAGGACTTTCATGATCGAAGTTAAACATCTGAAGACGCTACAAGCGTTGCGGAACTGCGGGTCGCTCGCCGCTGCGGCGGCCACGCTGCATCAGACCCAATCCGCCCTTTCCCACCAGTTCAGCGATCTGGAACAGCGCCTTGGCTTTCGGCTATTTGTACGTAAGAGCCAGCCGCTGCGCTTTACGCCGCAGGGCGAGATCCTGCTCCAGTTGGCAAACCAGGTGCTGCCGCAAATCAGTCAGGCGCTTCAGGCCTGCAACGAGCCGCAGCAAACGCGTCTGCGCATTGCCATTGAGTGTCATAGCTGCATTCAATGGCTGACGCCTGCACTGGAAAACTTCCATAAAAACTGGCCGCAGGTTGAGATGGATTTTAAATCCGGCGTCACGTTTGACCCACAACCCGCACTTCAGCAGGGCGAGCTGGATCTGGTCATGACCTCCGATATTCTGCCGCGCAGCGGGCTGCATTATTCGCCGATGTTTGATTATGAGGTGCGTCTGGTTATCGCGCCTGACCATCCACTGGCGGCAAAAACGCGCATTACGCCGGAAGATCTCGCCAGCGAAACGCTGCTAATTTATCCGGTGCAGCGCTCGCGCCTGGATATCTGGCGTCACTTCCTGCAGCCGGCGGGCATCAGCCCATCGCTGAAAAGCGTCGATAACACGTTATTGTTGATTCAGATGGTTGCCGCCCGCATGGGGATTGCCGCGCTGCCGCATTGGGTGGTAGAGAGTTTCGAACGCCAGGGTCTGGTGGTCACCAAAACCCTGGGTGAAGGCTTGTGGAGCCGACTGTACGCCGCCGTACGCGATGGCGAGCAGCGTCAGCCGGTCACGGAGGCGTTTATTCGTTCAGCGCGGAACCACGCGTGCGATCATCTTCCGTTCGTGAAGAGCGCGGAGCGACCCACTTTCGATGTACCCACAGCGACGCCAGGATCACCAGCGCGCCTGTGATGAATGTCGGCCAGTGCGGCTGTTGATGCCAGATAGCCAGGTTAACCAATAGCCCCGCCGGCACGTGCATATTGTTCATAATGCCCAGCGTTCCGGCATCCACCTGGGTCGCGCCGTAGTTCCACATGAAGTAACCAATCCCGGAAGCCACCACGCCAAGAAAGACCAGAATGCTCCATTGCAGCGTGGTCTCCGGCATCTTCTGGGTGTTGCCCAGCAGCGACCACGCCACAATCGCCACCAAAAACGCGCCAAGATAGAACCACGCAAAAGCGTTATGCTGCGGCATTGGGCGGGTTTCCATCAGACGTTTGTAACCCACCATGCCAATCGCAAAGGTGATATTGGAGAGTTGCACCAGCAGCAGGCCGGTCCAGAAATGGTCCGTCACCTGATCGTAACGGATAATCCCGGCGCCAATCACCGCCAGCAACGCGCTGAACGCATAGCCCCAGCGCAGGCGACGCTTGCTCATCAGGTCATAAATCAGGGTGATATAGAGCGGCGTCAACACGGTAAACAGCAACAGTTCGGACACCGTCAGGTAGAGATACGCGCGGAAGCTGAGCATATACATCACGCCAAGCTGCATCGCGCCCACCAGCATATACAAGCCGACCGTTTTCAGGCTGTTGCCACGGGTACGCAGAAACGGCAGAAATACGAGTGCAGCCAGACCAACGCGCACCAGTACGGCAAAATAGCTGTCAACGTGACCGGCAAGGTACTCACCGTAAAAGCTAAAAGAGAAGGCCCACAGAATAGTGGTGATAATGAGTAGCGCCACAATGAATGTCTCTCAGGAAGATGAACACGCATTGTAGCGAAGAGAACGGTTGACGACTGAGCAATAAATACTCAGTCGTCATTTTTTAATCAAGATAGAGCTTACGCAGGTAGTGCGGCACCGCGTCATCCGCGTTTGAGCCAATCACTTCCAGTTCCGGATGCAGATCTTTCAGACGCTGATGCGCCCCGGCCATGATGCAGCCTTTACCCGCCATCGACAGCATTTCGGCATCGTTCATCCCGTCGCCAAACGCGATACAGTCTTTCAGGCTATAACCCAGCTTTTTGGCAACCGCTTCCAACGCATGACCTTTGGAGACCCCGCCTGCCATCACTTCCAGACAGGTGAGCGTGGAGAAACTCACATTCACGCGATCGCCCCAGCGCGCGTTAATCGCCTGCTCCAGCGGCAGTAAGACTTCATGGTTACTGCTGGTGAAGAAGACTTTGCTGACGCCTTCCGGCTCCAGCAGGCCTGGCTCAAAAAGCTGATAGTTGAACACGGCCTCTTTGAAAAAACGCATCTCTTCCGGACGATGGCGGTTCATAAACCACTCGTCGTCGCGATAAACGTTGGTGATGATATCGGGGCTGCTGTGCATTACGCCAAAGAGATCGGCGGCAATATCGCGATCGAGATTGTGAGCAAACAGCAGATTGCCGTCAGTATCGTGCACGCGCGCGCCGTTAGAGGTGATCATATAGGCCTCAATCCCGAGATTATCGCGGATCTGCCCTACGTCGATATGATGACGCCCCGTCGCGAACACAAAATTAAGCCCTTTTTGGGTCAATAATTTCAGCGTCTCTTTCGCATACGGCGTTAAGCGGTGGTCGGGAGCGAGGAGCGTGCCATCTAAATCAGATGCAACAACCTGGTACATAAGAGAATTCTACCTTTAAGCCTGGCGGCATAAATGCCGGTTTAAGTGTGTCGATAGAAAAAATCGACGATAGCATTGAGTGCGACCGAGCGCATGGCGTCCTTTTCAAAAAGGATCTCATGGTACGCGCCCTGTATGACAAGCGGTTTACCCCCTTCACAGGGATGCCCCGCCATGGAGCGAAGTTCACAATAACGGTCATGCATGCGGTTATCCACCACACGCTCTTCTTCCGCCTGAATGATAAGCGTCGGTAGCGTATCGTGGGGCGCACCGGCGATGATTTGCTCACCGGCAATAATCCCCTCGCGAACCCAGTGATAGGTGGGACCGCCCACGCGCAGACGCGGCTCATCGGCATAAAAGCGCAGGTTACGCCGATAACGCTGACGGCTGTGCGTCAGAACGTTAAGGCTAAACGGCAGCGCTCGCCAGCGCCCGGTGCCAATGGCATACCCTTCCCGTAGACGCTGATGGCCCTCAGCCCAATCGAGAATATGACGGATCATCCATTCCGGCAGGCGCATGATAATACCGAACATCGGCGCACAAAGCGCGAGTGCGTCACACTGATGCGGATAACGCTGCAAAAAAAGCGTGGCAATCGCGCCGCCCATTGAGTGCGCGAGAATAAACCGCTTACGCCAATGACCGGGCGCGACCTCCTGTTCCCAGAATGCCGCCAGATCGTCAACGTAGTCGCTGAATTTTACCACATGACCGCGATGGGTATCCGACAGCATTCGGCCTGAACGCCCCTGCCCACGGTGGTCGATAATTAATACATCAAACCCACTGTGGAAGAGGTCGTAGGCCAGTTCGGCATACTTCACGTAGCTTTCGATACGGCCTGGGCAAATGACCACCACGCGATCGTGATGCGCAGAGCAAAAACGCACGAAGCGCACCGCAACGTTATCCACGCCGCGAAATTCCGCTTCTTCGCGCTGACGCCAGAAATCCGTCAGCGGCCCCATCGCAAACGCGGCAAACGCGTTTTCTCTTGTTTCCCAGTCCTTTTGCTGCTGAAACATCGGGCTTCCACCCCTGCTAACCGCTGAAAATCGTTTTTTTGTGAGGCCTGACACAACACTCATACAATAGCGTATTGTGGCATAAAAAACAGATAACCAGGGAGATTCTCATGACCTTTGAGTGGTGGTTCGCCTACCTGCTGACATCCATAATTCTCAGCCTTTCGCCGGGGTCCGGCGCGATCAATACCATGACCACATCCATCAGCCACGGCTATCGCGGCGCGGTCGCCTCCATCGCCGGGTTACAGACCGGGCTCGCGATTCATATCGTGCTGGTTGGCGTTGGCCTGGGGACGCTGTTCTCCCGTTCCGTGCTCGCTTTCGAAGTGCTGAAATGGGCGGGCGCAGCCTATCTTATCTGGCTCGGCATCCAGCAATGGCGCGCGGCGGGGGCAATTGACCTCAACACCCTCGCGCAATCGCAGTCACGCTCAAAACTCTATCGACGCGCGGTGTTTGTGAATCTGACCAACCCGAAAAGCATCGTCTTTTTGGCGGCGCTGTTCCCGCAGTTTATCGTGCCCCATCAACCGCAGGTGATGCAGTATGTGGTGCTCGGCATCACCACCATTGTGGTCGATATTATTGTGATGATTGGCTATGCCACCCTCGCCCAGCGAATCGCGAGCTGGATTAAAGGCCCACGCCAGATGAAGGCGCTGAACAAAGTCTTTGGTTCGTTGTTTATGCTGGTTGGCGCGCTGCTGGCATCGGCGAGGCATGCGTGAAATGGAAGCGTGCCCGCAAATTTTAGTGAACGGGAAAAGACGTTAACACCCGCATTCGAGAAAGCTCGGAACCTGCGCTGAAACTTTATTTTCGCGCTGTTACCGCGCTCATCTCAGTGCCAGAATGCCGCCAGATTTCACACATGGATGATGAAAAATGGCGGATGCAACCACTCCTCATGATGCAGTCTTTAAAGCATTCTTATCCCGGCCAGAAACGGCGCGCGACTTTATGGAAATTCACCTGCCCCCTGCGCTGGTAAACCTCTGCCGCCTCGACACGCTCCATCTGGAAGCCAGCAGTTTTGTAGAAGAGAATCTCCGCCAGTATTACAACGACGTGCTCTATTCGCTGGAAACCAGTAAGGGAAGCGGGTATGTGTATGTTCTGATTGAGCACCAAAGCTCACCAGATGAGAACATGGCCTTTCGTTTGCTGCGCTATGCCATTGCCACCATGCAGCGTCATCTGGAAGCCGGGAACAAAACCCTGCCGCTGGTGATCCCGATTCTGTTTTATCAGGGCAAGCGCAGCCCTTACCCCTGGTCAATGAACTGGCTCGATGCTTTTCCGGATCCGGACACCGCGCGCGAGCTCTATTTTCACGCATTTCCCCTGGTCGACATCACCCTGATCCCCGATGACGAAATCATGCAGCACCGCAGCATGGCGGCTCTGACGCTGGTTCAGAAGCATATCCGCCAGCGCGACATGGCGACGTTGCTGGATAAACTGGCGCAGCTATTGACGTTAGAGCAGATGAGCGGACAACAAATCCGCACCCTGGTAAAATACATGATGCTGGCAGGTGAAGAAAAAGACGTTCAAACATTACTGTATGGGCTGGCACAGCGCGTGCCGCAACATGGAGAAGAACTGATGACTCTGGCGGAAAAATTATTGAGTGATGGAATACGGGAAGGCCGTAAAGAAGGTAAGCAACTCGCCCTTCTCGACGTCGCGAAAACCATGCTGCAACGCGGGTTTGATTTTCAGACCATCATGGAAATGACTGGCCTTTCGCAGGATGACCTTAAGCAGCTTCAGCACTAAAGCGGTAACCCACCCCGATAGGTTCGGAGTGGGTCAATGGGTTAGCGCGAAATAATCAAATGAATGCCGAAGCCCGCGAACAGCGTGCCGGCAAAGCCGTCGATCCACTTCGCTGCTTTCTGGTAGCCACGACGCATGGTCGGCAGCGCGAACAGGCTCGCCACCACGGTAAACCAGGCGAGGGTTTCGAGGATAATCATCAGGAAAATCCCCCAGCGTGCGTCTGCACCGACATTGTCACCAACGAACAGTGAAAACACAGAGCCAAAATAGATAATCGCTTTCGGGTTCGCCAGGTTGGTCAGCAGCCCTTTCATAAAACTGCGGCCACTTTTCGCCAGCTCAACCTGCGGTTCCGGTGCGGCGTGATTCTCTTTTTTCAGCGCACCGCGCAGCATCTGGTAACCCATCCAGCACAGGTACAGGCCACCACCGACCATAATAATGGTGTGCAGCCACGCCATTTTTTCGATGATCAGGTTCAGACCAAGCAGCGCCACGCCCGCCCAGACCATCACGCCACAGGTAATGCCGAGTACGCCCATCATCGCTTCTTTGCGGGAGCGACTGATCGCGGTCTGCGACACGAAAAAGAAGTCCGGGCCCGGGCTCATCAACGCAATGATGTGCACCAGCGCCACTGTCAGAAACAGAGTTAACATAACGTACTCGCGGGGAATAATTCAGTGAGTAACCATATTGGCACTTTTTAGCGCGGTTGACTACTCATCATCGTCGCCATCCACATGTGCGCGGATCAACGCCATAAACTCTTTACCAAAGCGCTCCAGTTTACGCATCCCCACGCCGTTGACGCTGAGCATTTCGCTGGCGGAAACCGGCATCTGCTCCGCCATTTCAATCAGTGTCGCATCGTTGAAGACCACGTAAGGCGGGATGTTCTCTTCATCGGCGATGGCTTTACGCAGCTTGCGCAGTTTGGAAAACAGTTTACGGTCATAATTGCCCACTGCGGCTTTCTGCATCACGCGCGGTTTCAGGGCGACAATGCGCGGTACCGCCAGCATCAGCGGCATCTCACCACGAACAATGGGCCGCGCGGCGTCGGTGAGCTGTAAGGCGGAGTGCTGGGCGATGTTCTGCATCGCAAAGCCCATATGAATCAACTGGCGAATCACGCTCACCCAATGCTCATGACTCTTTTCACGCCCCATGCCGTAGACCTTGAGTTTATCGTGGCCAAACTCGCGAATACGCTGGTTGTTGGCGCCGCGAATCACTTCCACCACGTACCCCATCCCGAAGCGTTGATTCACCCGATAAATCGTCGAGAGCGCGATCTGTGCGTCATTCAACCCATCGTACTGCTTTGGCGGGTCGAGGCAGATATCGCAGTTACCGCACGGCTCCTGACGCCCTTCGCCAAAATAGTTCAGCAACACCAAACGGCGGCAGGTTTGCGCCTCGGCAAACGCGCCCATCGCGTTGAGCTTATGCCGTTCGATATCCTGTAGTGGCCCGGCGGGTTTCTCTTCAAGGCAACGGCGCAGCCATGCCATATCTGCCGGATCGTAAAACAGCATCGCTTCCGCAGGCAGGCCATCGCGCCCGGCGCGGCCCGTTTCCTGATAGTAGGATTCAATATTACGCGGAATGTCGAAGTGCACGACAAAGCGCACGTTGGGTTTGTTGATCCCCATCCCGAACGCCACGGTGGCAACCACGATTTGCAGGTCATCACGCTGGAATTTTTCCTGCACCTCTGCCCGCACGGCGTTATCCAGCCCGGCGTGATACGCGCCGGCGCTAATACCCCGGCTTTGCAGGCGTGCGGCGGTGTCTTCCACCTTCGCGCGGCTGTTACAGTAGATAATGCCGGACTTGCCGCGTTGCTCCTGCACGTAACGCATCAGTTGATCGAGCGGCTTGAACTTCTCCATCAGCATGTAGCGAATGTTGGGGCGGTCGAAACTGCTGATTTGAATAAGCGGGTCGTTCAGCCCCAGCAGGCGAACAATGTCGCGACGCGTCGTGTCGTCAGCCGTGGCGGTAAGCGCCATAAACGGCAGCGCCGGGAAGCGCTGACGCAGCTGGCCTAATGCCGCATATTCCGGGCGGAAATCATGGCCCCATTGCGAAATACAGTGCGCTTCATCGACCGCCAGCATCACCGGATTCCAGTGGGCGAGATGCTCCAGGAAGTTATCCAGCATCAGGCGTTCCGGAGCGATGTAGAGCAGGCGAATCTGCCCGCTACGACAGCCCGCCATCACTTCCTGCTGCTGCTCGCGGCTCTGCGTTGAGTTGATGCAGGCCGCCGCCACGCCGTTGGCGGTAAGCTGATCGACCTGGTCTTTCATCAGCGAGATCAGCGGCGATACCACCACCGTCAGGCCATTCAGCACCAGCGCCGGGATTTGATAACAGAGCGACTTGCCGCCGCCTGTCGGCATAACCACCAGACAATCGCGCCCTTCCAGCACGGTATCAATAATGTTTTCCTGGCCCGGGCGGAACTGCTGGTAGCCAAAGGTTTCCTGCAAAACCTGTTTAGCCAGCGATTCCTGATTCAATACTTCCGCCTGTGCCACATTGATTCCGTTTACCGAAAAAATAAAAACAGGCGCTATTTTCAGCGCCTGCGTTCTAAACTGCAACGTTTTAGACGAATTCCTTCGGCCATGCTCGCAACATCATGGGAAAGCCCGCGTTAAAACAGATCGTTAAGCATGACACCCACGCCCACACGCGTTTGATTGAAATTGTAGTCAATCAGCGATTCGCCGTAGCCGCTATAAACCTGGGTATAAAGGCGAACGTGCTTGCTGATAGGATAGCTGACGCCCACTTCCGCGCCGCCGTAACCGGTGTTCCAGTTGTACTGGCCCTGCGCGCTCAGTACCGCGTCACCCAGTTGATAACCGACTTTCAGACGATAGTAGCCCATATATTTGGTGATATCCGGGTTATCGTTGGAGTTCCCCACCACATACCAGGGTTTCACCTCGACCAGCCAGTTGCCATTTTGCGCCATCAGGCGCGTATAGAGACGGTTCCAGCTACGAGACGTGGGGTCTGAGCGACCATTTGAATCATGGTTGAAACCAAATTCCACGTCGCGCAACGTCCAGCCTTCCCATGAGTAATCGGTGGCAAAGCCAAGGAACAGCTGCGGTTCATAGTTGGTTTCGCGAAACGGCGAAGATTCACCACTGTTCGACAACTGCCACCAGGAACGCTGGGTATACGATGCGCCCAGCACCGAGTTATCACCCAGAATGCCGCGCCATAACGGGAAGGCCAGGCTGAGCTGAAACTTCACTTCATCTTTGCGCGCGTGCTCGGCCCAATCGTAGGAACTGATCGCTTCTTTATTGAGATCGCTGGTCCAGGTGTAAAGCAGGTAGTTGCTTTCATAAGGATAAAGCGTGAAGGGATTATCATGTTCCTGCAGCAGGTTAGCCATGATACTGCCTTTTACAGCAGGCGTGTCGTGAACCGATTTAATTGTCGCTTCCTGCGCGAACGCTGAAACAGGCAGCACTGCCGCCAATAACCAACTCCGGGTGAGCTGCATCAGTCATGTTCTCCTGAACAAATAAATTCATATAGTGAATGCTTGAATGTCATTCATTTTACATACTTAAGCATTTAATGCTCAGTAATCCATTCCTAATGTAGAAAACAACATTTCATAGGCATAAAATCAACATTTCGTTAACGAATGAAAGGGTTGTTATGTCTTCTGAACTCACTGCCGATGCCGCGCTGAAGCTGGTCGGTGAAATCTTTGTTTATCACATGCCGTTCAACCGGGCGCTTGGCCTGGAGCTGGAACGTTATGAAAAAGACTTCGCCAAACTCAACTTTAATAACCAGCCGATGATGGTGGGTAACTGGGCGCAAAGTATTCTGCACGGCGGTGTGATCGCTTCAGCGCTGGATGTCGCGGCAGGCCTGGTCTGCGTCGGCAGTACATTGACGCGCCACGACACCATCAACGAAGAAGAGCTGCGTCAGCGTCTCTCACGGATGGGTACCATCGATTTACGCGTTGATTATTTACGGCCGGGGCGCGGCAACCGCTTCACCGCCACCAGCACCCTGCTGCGCGCAGGCAACAAAGTCGCCGTCGCGCGCGTGGAGCTGCACAACGAAGAGCAGGTCCACATCGCCAGCGCGACCGCGACATATATGGTGGGATAAACAGTAAAATCGGGTAAAATCAGTTTACTTTTTTGTAACGGATGACTCCGATGGATGCCAAACAGACGCGGCAGGGCGTGCTTCTCGCCCTCGCCGCCTATTTTATTTGGGGTATCGCTCCGGCGTACTTCAAACTTATCTACTATGTGCCTGCCGATGAGATTCTGACGCACCGCGTGATCTGGTCCTTCTTCTTCATGGTGGCGCTGATCAGCATCAGCCGTCAGTGGTCGGCGGTGAAAGCGCTGCTGCAAACGCCGAAGAAAATCTTCATGCTGGCGCTCTCCGCCGTGCTGATTGGCGGTAACTGGCTGCTGTTTATCTGGTCGGTGAACAATCACCATATGCTGGAAGCGAGCCTGGGTTACTTTATTAACCCGCTGGTGAATATTCTACTGGGGATGCTGTTCCTCGGTGAGCGCTTCCGCCGGATGCAGTGGCTGGCTGTGGCCCTCGCTGCCTGCGGCGTGCTGGTACAGCTCTGGACGTTCGGCTCACTGCCAATCATCGCTCTGGGTCTGGCATTCAGCTTCGCCTTCTATGGCCTGGTGCGCAAAAAAATCGCTGTCGATGCGCAAACCGGCATGCTATTTGAAACCCTGTGGCTGCTGCCGGTCGCGGCCATTTATCTGTTTGGCATTGCCGACAGCGCGACCAGCCATATGGGCAGCAACAGTTTGTCGCTGAATCTGCTGCTGATTGCCGCAGGCGTGGTGACGACGATTCCGTTGCTCTGTTTCACTGGTGCGGCAACCCGTTTACGCTTATCGACGCTGGGCTTCTTCCAGTATATCGGCCCAACCCTGATGTTTATCCTGGCGGTGACCTTCTACGGTGAAACGCCGGGTGCCGATAAAATGGTGACATTTGCCTTTATCTGGGTAGCACTGGCGATCTTTATTATGGATGCGGTGTATACGCAGCGGCGGGGACGTCGGGGATAACCGTGTGCCGGATGGCGGCTTCGCCTTATCCGGCCTGGGTTTTGGCGTTATGTTTGAACGGGGAAGTAGGCCTGATAAGCGCAGCGCCATCAGGCAACGAACTTACAGCCAGTTCTTGCGTTTAAAGTACAGATATGGCGCCAGCCCGGCGAGCATCATAAAGATAATCGCGCCTGGGTAGCCGAAGCTCCACTTCAGCTCCGGCATAAACTCGAAGTTCATCCCATAGCTGGAGGCTACCAGCGTCGGCGGCAGGAAGACCACGGAAACCACCGAGAAGATCTTAATGATGCGGTTCTGCTCGATGTTAATAAAGCCCATCGCCGCCTGCATCAGGAAGTTGACCTTCTGGAACAGTGATTCGTTGTGCGGCAGCAGGGATTCGATATCTCGCAGAATTTCACGCGCCTGCTCCAGCTGCACCGCCGGTAAACGCGCTTTACGCACCAGGAAGTTAAGCGCGCGCTGGGTATCCATCAGACACAAACGCACCTTCCAGCCGATATCTTCCAGTTCTGCCAGCGTGGAAAGCGCCTCGTCATATTCATCGCCCTGATGACCTTCCATGATGACACGGCTGAGTTTTTCCAGATCGCTGTAGATGTTTTCAATTTCATCCGCCAGCTGTTCAATCTTAGTTTCAAAGAGATCGAGCAGCAGCTCATAAGCATTCCCGTCAACCATCGACTGGTTACGGGCACGCATGCGATAAAGACGAAACGCCGGCAGCTCACGTTCGCGCAGGGTGAAGAGTCGCCCTTCGCGGATGGTGAACGCCACGGTGGAGTTACCTGCGTGATCGTCTGCATCTTCATAGAAGAAGAAGGAGTGGATGTGCAAACCGTCTTCGTCTTCAAAGAAACGCGCGGATGCTTCGATGTCTTCCAGTTCAGGGCGCGTGGCCAGGTTCTGGCCCAATTCCTTTTGCACACGGTTTCGTTCTTCATCGTCGGGTTCGACTAAATCAACCCACACCGAGCTGGCGAGATGGCTGATTTCGTCCGCTTCAAGACGCGTTAAACGATTTTTTTCCAGTTGAAATGCGCTCAGCATGACCGGGACTCCCAATGCAAAAAATTATCGGACAGCCGGTGGGCACACAGAAACAAATTGGGTTTCAGACCATTAAACAGCCTGACTCATTGCGACGGGGAAATGACACGAGTCGCCGACAACCGCTAAGGCTATCAGCATAAGAGGATAGCCTTAGGAGTTGTTCCTGAATGACAGGAGAGTGAGCCAGCATCTACTGGGTGTGTCCAAGGCATTTGTCCTCTTAGCGTAATCGTGCGCGCATGTTACGCCAGCAAAAAAACCGCGTCAACACGCAACGGAATGCTAAATGGTAAGATTTACCTCATTCACTGTAAGGCTAGCAGACTCTCAGAAAATAACGATACTTTTCGGACAGTTAGACTGTTTCCAGCTTGGCGTATGCCGCAACCAGCCATTTGATCCCCTGCCCCTGGAACGCGACCTGCAAGCGGCTGTGCTCGCCGCTGCCTTCAAGATTGACGATAGTACCTTCGCCAAACTTAGCGTGGCGCACGCGCTGGCCGAGTTTATAACCGGTGTCATTTTCGGAAATTGGCGTCCCCATGCGCTGATGGCTTACCGGGCGGCTGACGGTGGCGCGCAGGCGTACCTCTTCCACGCAGTTCTCCGGCAGCTCGCCGATAAAGCGCGACGGACGGTGATAGACCTCTTTACCGTACAAGCGGCGCGTTTCGGCGTAGGTCAGCGTCAGTTTCTGCATCGCACGCGTCACGCCAACGTAGGCCAGACGGCGCTCCTCTTCCAGACGCCCACCTTCTTCCAGCGACATCTGGCTCGGGAACATGCCCTCTTCCATGCCGACGATAAACACCTGCGGGAATTCCAGCCCTTTCGCCGAGTGCAGCGTCATCAGCTGCACCGCGTCCTGCCAGGTGTCCGCCTGCCCTTCGCCCGCTTCCAGCGCGGCATGAGACAGAAACGCCTGCAACGGCATTAAATCTTCGTCTTCTTCGTTGTACGCGAACTGGCGCGTCGCCGTCACCAGTTCGTCTAAGTTTTCGATTCGCGTCTGTCCCTTCTCGCCCTTTTCCTGCTCGTACATCATGCGCAGGCCGGAGTCTTTCACCACGCGGTCTGTCTGCACGTGCAGCGGCATATCCGCCGTTTCCTGGGCCAGCGCGTCAATCAGTTCCATAAAGCGCTGCAATGCGCTCGCCGCGCGTCCTGCCAGCGCTTTTTCCTGCAACAGCTCGCGGCACGACTGCCACAGCGTAAGCTGACGATCGCGCGAGGTCTGGCGCACCACATCCAGCGTGCGATCGCCGATGCCGCGCGTCGGCGTGTTCACCACGCGCTCAAACGCCGCGTCGTCGTTGCGGTTGGCAATCAGGCGCAGATACGAGAGCGCATCTTTGATTTCCTGACGTTCGAAGAAGCGCATACCGCCGTAAATACGGTACGGCATGCTCGCCTGCAGTAACGCCTCTTCCAGCACGCGCGACTGGGCGTTGCTACGATAGAGAATGGCACACTGATCCAGCGCGCCGCCGTTGTCCTGCCAGGTTTTGATACGGTTAACCACAAAACGCGCTTCGTCGAGTTCGTTGAAGGCGCAATAGAGCGAGATAGGTTCGCCGTCGGCACCGTCAGTCCACAGTTTTTTACCGAGACGACCGTTATTGTTCTCAATCAGGGCGTTCGCCGCGCTCAGAATATTGCTGGTAGAACGGTAGTTCTGCTCCAGACGGATAGTTTCGGCACCGGGGAAATCGTTGAGGAAGCGCTGGATATTTTCCACCTGCGCACCACGCCAGCCGTAGATTGACTGGTCGTCATCGCCGACGATCATCACTTTACCGGTGTCGCCCGCCAGCAGGCGGATCCACGCGTATTGAATGTTGTTGGTATCCTGGAATTCGTCCACCAGGATATTCGTGAAGCGCTCGCGATAGTGCTGAAGAATGTGCGGCTTGTTAAGCCACAGTTCATGCGCGCGCAGCAGCAGTTCGGCGAAATCCACCAGCCCTGCGCGGTCGCACGCTTCCTGATAAGCCTGATAAACTTTCTGCCAGGTTTGTTCAACCGGGTTGCCGTAGCTTTGGATGTGGTGCGGACGCAGCCCTTCGTCTTTCTGGCTGTTGATGTACCACATCGCCTGACGCGGCGGCCACTGCTTCTCATCGAGGTTCATCGCTTTGATCAGGCGTTTCAGCAGGCGCAGTTGGTCTTCGCTATCAAGGATTTGAAAATCCTGCGGCAGATTGGCGTCCAGGTGGTGCGCGCGCAGTAAGCGGTGCGCCAGCCCGTGGAAGGTGCCGACCCACATGCCGCCCTGCGTAGTGCCCATCAGTTGCCCGATACGGTGACGCATCTCCGCCGCCGCTTTGTTGGTAAACGTTACCGCCATAATGGAATACGGCGAGCAGTTTTCCACGGTCATCAACCAGGCGATACGGTGAACCAGTACGCGCGTCTTACCACTGCCCGCCCCAGCCAGCACCAGCATGTTGGTGCGCGAAGCGGCGACGGCTTCGCGCTGTTTGTCATTAAGGCTGTCGAGCAGGTAAGAAACGTCCATTGATGGCACCGCCGCGTTAAGAATAGATAAACTGCGAAATGCCCGGTGGCGCTTCGCTTACCGGGCCTACGTTACCGTAGGGCGGATAAGCGTAGCGCCATCCGCCAAAACCCCTGGAATTTTATACAGAACTATTGAGGATTATATCAGCGAGGTCAGCGATGCCAACCGGGAAATTTCGATATGCGGCAGTAAACGGCTATCAGCCACCTGCATCAGGTCTGCATCTTGCGGTTTGATCCAGCATGCCTGTAACCCGCTGCGAATCGCGCCCGCGACGTCCGTCGTCAGGTCATCGCCCACATGCAGAATGGCGCTAAGCGGCACATCCAGCTTTTCAGCGGCCAGATGATACATATCGGCAAACGGCTTCGAGCGCCCATCTGGCCCGGCGCGCAGCACAAACTTAAAATAATCGTTCAGGCCAAACAGCTCCGGCTGGGCATTACCATTGGTGATCGCCACCAGCGGCCATTTTTCCGCAAGCTTTGCCAGCGTATCGTGCGTTTCCTGCGGAACATCAATTCGGCTGCGCCATTGCGCGAAATTGGCCATCGCCGCATTTGCGCCAATCGCCGCTTCCTGCGCGGTTAAGCCCGCGTTGAGCATGCCCAGTTCCAGTGCGCGGCGACGCCATTCGGTGACATCGTGATAAATTTCCGGCTCCGCTTTGCGCAGCGCGTCGCGTAGTTGCTGTAAATCGCGGTTTTCGAAATGGCGCAGTGCCGGATGATAGCTGCGCACAAATGCCAGCGATTCCTGCTGGGTGCGATCAATCACCGGATGGTTGTCGTACAGGGTGTCGTCCAGGTCAAACGTCAGTGCGGCGATGTGGCCCAGTGGTCGGTAAAAACGCATTATTTCCCCCGTTTAGCGCGTGGATGCGCGGCATCGTACACCGAGGCGAGGTGTTGAAAATCAAGATGGGTATAGATTTGGGTGGTCGAGAGATTGGCGTGCCCCAACAGCTCCTGCACACCGCGCAGATCGCCGCTCGACTCCAGCATGTGGGTCGCAAATGAGTGACGCAGTTTGTGCGGATGCACGTGACTGTTCAGGCCCTGCTTGATACCCCACTCGGCAAACCGCTTTTGGACGTTACGCGCCGAGATACGTTTCCCCAGTTTGGAAAGAAACAGCGCGTCATCGTCGCTACCAAACAGCCCACGTAAATCGAGCCAATGCTCAATCCACGCCACCGCGTTGCGGCCAATGGGCAGGCGGCGCTCTTTGCTGCCTTTGCCCATCACCCACACTTCCCCGGTGTCGAGGTCGAGATGTTTGATATCCAGGTTCACCAGTTCAGAAAGACGCAGACCGGCGCCGTACATCACTTCCAGCATCGCGCGGTCGCGTACCGCCAGCGGATCGTTAATATCGATATCCAGCAGGCGATTGACGTCATCAACGTCGATATTTTTCGGCAGATGGCGCGGGGCTTTTGGCGCGGAGATCCCTTTTGCCGGATTCGCGGGCAGCTCGCCCTGGCTCACCATCCAGTCAAAAAAGCTGCGCAACGCCGACAAGCGTAACGCCAGGCTGGCCGCCCCCAGCCCTTTTCGGCGGCTGCGGGTGGCAAAGCTGCGCACCATGGCAGCATCACATTGTTGCCAGCGCTTCAGGCCCATCTGCTGGGCCAGTTCAATGATGGCATCAAGCTGACGCTGATAATTGAGAAGCGTAATCGGGCTAAGCTGGCGCTCGACGCCCAGATAACGCAGAAAACGCGTTACTGCCGCAGAGAGAAGTTCGTCATTCATGCGCGCTCAATCCAGCGCTCCAGCAGACCTGGCAGCATCAGCGCCACTTCCTGCAGAAGCTGCGTACCCTGCCCGGCTTCATAGTGATGCGCATCGCGGCTGGTAAACAGAATCACGCCGAGGTCAGCGTCGCTGCCCATCATCGACATCGCCACCGACCCAACGGCTTTCGCTTCCGGCAGCACCACCAGCAGCTCAGGGCCGTTCAGCGTGCCCAGATAGTGGCGCTCCTGACCAAGACGCTGAATACGCAGCGGTTCAAACGCCTGGCGCGACAGCACCAGTTGGGTGTATTTCGACGGCGCGCCCAAACGCCAGCGATCGGCAAAGAGACGTATTGATGCGCCCGCAAGGCCCAGATCGCGCGCCCAGCGGTGAAAGCGCAACAGCAAATCGTCGAGACTTTCCGCGCTCGCCAGGCGATTTTGCAGATGCAGCAAACGGTAGAACAGCCCTTCGTTGGCCGTGGCCTGCTCCATCAGCAGCGACATGTTCTCTTCAAGCGTATGAATATGATTACGCGCGCGCGCCATGTGCCACTCAACCAGCGACACCGTACCGCGCACCGGGTGTGGAACACGCATCTGTTCCACAACCGCGGCATTACGTATAAAGAATTCAGGATGTTGCAACAGATAATCCACGACGGCGCGATCGTCGAGCGCGCTTAATGCTTCCTGCTGTTCTTCCCCGACTTGTTTCATAAGTGAATAAATCCGTCATAGACGTGTGCCGCCGGGCCAGTCATATACAACGGTTGACCCGGGCCTCTCCAGGCGATATCCAGACGTCCGCCCGGTAACTCCACGCGAACCTCTTCGTCCAGTAGCCCCTGCTGGATACCCACAGCCACCGCCGCACAAGCGCCGCTGCCGCAAGCCTGCGTCTCACCCGCGCCGCGCTCATAGACGCGCAAACGGATGTGATCGCGTTTAACCACCTGCATAAAACCGATGTTGGCGCGTTCCGGAAAGCGATCGTGGCTTTCCATCACCGGGCCCAGCGACTCAACCGCCGCCGTTTCAACATCATCGACCTGAATCACGCAGTGCGGGTTACCCATTGAGACCACGCCGCACAATACTGTCTGCTCGGCCGCTCGCATAATATAGGTCTTTTCCGCTTTGTTGGCGCGGAACGGCACCTGCGAAGGTTCGAAGTTCGGCTCGCCCATATTCACGCGAACCAGATCGTCATCTGTCACACTTAATACCATACGCCCGTTGGCGGTGCTGACGCGAATATCACGTTTATTGGTCAGGCCTTTCAGACGCACGAAACGCGCAAAGCAGCGCGCCCCGTTGCCACATTGCGACACTTCGCTGCCGTCGGCATTAAAGATGCGATAGTGGAAATCGAGATCGGGATCGTAAGGCGGCTCGACGACCAGCAGTTGGTCGAAGCCGACGCCCAGATGCCTGTCCGCCAGACGACGAATCAATTCCGGCGAGAAAAACACATTCTGCGTCACCGCGTCGACGACCATAAAATCGTTGCCAAGGCCATGCATTTTAGAGAACTGCATTATCTACTCCAGTTACGCGGAACAGAACGGTGATATCAATAGTTGACTTGCGTCGGGCCGCCGTCGTCACCGCGATCGTTACGATCCGGCGAATCCGTTTGGATCTGGCTATCCACGGGTTTAGTCGGCGTTGGCGCCGTTTTATCAGCCGGTGGGAAATAGAGCGGGCCTTTAAGGCCGCAACCGGTAAGGCTAAACAGCACAGCCAACACGGCCAGCGGTCGGAAAATGTTCTTCATTCCAGGGTACCTGTAGTTCAAGACTTTCTGCTTTCTATCATCGCAGGAGAAGGCGTAAAAGCAAGCGTTTAGCATCTCTTTATGGAATCCGAAAAGCAGCGGATTGTCATGATTGTAACGTATTCAGGTTGGGGAATAGGGTTTACTTGGGGTTTTGTGGGTGGTGTGCCTCGCCAGGATGGCTTTATGCGATATCTAAACGTGGTTTGTTTGTTGTCTTGTTCATTGTTCTTATCATCGGCATGGGGATGTAAACTTTCCGCGCCTGAGCATAATATTTACCAGAAACAAGGCAAAGGCGTGGTTTACCTGCGCCCTTATCAGGAAACAAATCTTTCTCTTCCTGGCGTGAATTACAAGAGATTGCGTCGGTTACCCAATTTATTAATAGACCCGGCAACACTGGACGAATGGTATATAGAACCGCCTCTGACCGATCTGACAACCGACTACCTCTATGAGGGCGCACAGGCCTGGTATCCTCATTATTCCTGGCATAGCGATGGTCGCAATATTCTCTATGCGGGTAAAGTTGTGCAAAACCCGCCAGACAAACCTCCCGTCGATGTCGCCTCGTTCAAGGCATGGGGTGATTTTGCCGCGGATAAACACAGTCTCTATTTCGAAGGCAAGCGCACCGATGACAATGGCGGAGAAAATAGTTTAGATATCAATACGCTGCAGAAGGTTAAATTCCGTTCCCCCTGGAAACCTGACTTTCTGGGGCTGATATTACGTGACGCTAATTTCTTATATGTTGATGGGCATCGCCTCGCTGACCCCGAGAGTTTCCGCGTGCTGGCGCAGAAGTCCAGGGATCGGCGAGGAAAGTTTTACGCCGAGTTTAACCCCTGCGTTGCTGTACCATTTGGCCCCTGGGATACATTAGCCCGTACACGGACCAAAATCATAATCAATGGCGAACAGCTTAAAGCCGACCCAGAGACATTTACTGTCGTGCGCTGGATGCCCGGTTCGTTATTGAGCTGGCGAGATAAAAGCGGCCTGCACCGAGAGGTGCTGAGTCAGGGAAATCTGGACAAAGATAGGGCAAATAGCTGCGCAGCGTTCAATTTACAGGAACACTATGTTTCATGGCGCAAAGGGCCAGAATGCCAGCAAGAAGTCCTACCCGGCCTCGATCCAGAACAATTTCACCCTCTTAGTAATACCGTCGCGCAGTATCAGGACAAGCTGTACACCATCAAAAAAACGGAATTTGGCGAAAATAGGCTGGATATCGTCACGCTGGATAATCCTGGTTTGGTGATAGATAAACGCTTTAACGCGGGAAGAACTCACGGCTATTTATTGACCAAATTACCAGCTAATGGTGAAGAAGAAGATGGCCTCCAGGTATTCGAGTCTTCCGGGCCGCTTATCCTGATGGATTATCGTGTTCCTGACGAGCATGAGGCTCACCTTAGCGATAGCCCCCATTACAAGAAATGGTATGCACACGACGATCGTTATGTTTACGCATTCGATGGCTCACAGCTGTGGCGCTACCCAACACCCAATACCAAAGCCGTGCGGGTGAAATGGGAAATCGAACATTCAGGTTATGGCTACTGGGCAGACTACCGTAGTGGAGAGTTGGACGGCAGACTTCTTGAAGATGGTGCGTTTATTCCAACGGGAATCCCCTATAACTCATCCGTTAACATTGCTCAATATTCTGATGGCGAAAGCGCTTTTCTCGTCGGCGAAACCGATGTTAGCTGGCGTAAGCTTCGCTCTACAGACCAGCAATGGAGTCAATGGGAGAAACTCCCCGATATTGACCCAAAAGCATTTCTTCCCATCACCGATCGTGTCGCGCAGTACAAAAATCATCTGTACATTGCAAAATTGTCTCCTTTTGGTGAAGACACACTGGAAACTCTAACGCTCGACTCTTCTGCACCTTTCCTGAACCAACGAATTAACGCCGGGAAAGACCATGGCTACTTTATGCGCTCTTCCCGTTTACGCGACGATATTCAAATTTTTGCTATTGATGGACCATTGAAGACCACCGAACGTTTCGCTTATGACAATCGCTATGTTTATACCTGGATCGGCAGCCAACTTTATCGAACCGCATCGCCCTGTCCGGCAAAGACACGTAATTTGAATCAGAACATGTTTTCATCCAATGATGACATCATCATCTTGAAGACGGAGGAAGAGTGCCGCAAAACACCAGACATTGAGCAAACTTTGAAGCCCTGACCCCATGCCGCTATACTGCCGCCATCACTTAAAAACAGGATACAACAATGAACGACAGTGAATTTCATCGCCTTGCCGACACCCTGTGGATGACCATTGAAGAGCGTCTGGACGACTGGGATGGCGACAGCGATATCGACTGCGAAATCAACGGCGGCGTGCTGACCATCAGTTTTGAGAACGGCAGCAAAATCATTATCAACCGTCAGGAGCCGCTGCATCAGGTGTGGCTGGCGACCAAGCAGGGCGGCTACCATTTTGACCTGAAAGGCGATGAGTGGATTTGCGATCGCAGCGGCGAAACCTTCTGGGATTTACTGGAGCAGGCGGCGACGCATCAGGCGGGTGAAGCAGTGAGTTTCCGCTGAGTTTTATTGCCGGATGCGGCTGCGTCTTATCCGGCCCACCAATGCGATCCGTAGGCCGGATAAGACGCGCTAGCGTCGCCATCCGGCGCATGCGCTCACGACAGCAAAAACGATTCTGACCCACCCTGAGGCAATAAAAAGCAGAATCGCGATACAATAAAGCCACCAACCCAATGTGTATAGAAAATGGTAATTGTCGCAGGAGATTATCACATCTAAGCCGAGACATTCTTCCCCCCACCGTCCCCAGTAAGATGCGTCCCATATGCCAAAGCTCACCACACTGGCGCAAAACAATAACAAAAGCCCACCCCATACAAAGCGGAAACGTTTATCAAAGCATACAAGATAAAAGCAGATTATCACGACGATAACCCCCAGAATGGCGCATAGCGCGTCACCGCCGAAACCGTTACGCATTATTCTATCCTCCCGATCCGTTTCAGAGTGACAGTAATGCGGAAAAATGAAGTCTGCGTGAAGTGCGTGGCGATAAATTGGCTAGCCTCGTAATCGGGCGTAATATTTTATCGTGGCAGCAATAAAGCCTGTGAGCACAGCAAGAATAAAAAAGAACAAACCTGCCTCAATAAACCACCAGCCCAATTCACAATGAAGCGGGCTACTCCCATCAACGATGGCCAAATCAGAACACTCATTGGGTTTGCTATTCCAGAACAGATTGCTCCAAAAAAAGGATTGCGGCCATATCATAAAGAGCACCAAACTAACGCAAAAAGAGAATAAACATCCTCCCCACAAGATCCGAAACCGTCCGCCAGAGAATAGATAAATAAGGCTGGTCAACACCGCCAGCATCCCCAGCCAGACAAAAAATAACTCGCGCCCCATAAAGCCCTCTCCGTGGTTAAATCACAGAGAGTAACTTTAGGGTGGTAAAATGAAGTCTGCGTGAAGTGCGTGGCGGGAAAACCGACAGGTATTGCTATCCGGTATTACGAAAAATACTGCTGCAACAGCGGCGCGTCGTTATCCTGATTACTCGGCGGGATCGTGCCAATCTCCTGGCTGCGGTAAGGAATAACCTGCGCGCGGCCATCAACTTTCACAATCTGGTAGAACTGCGGCAGGTTGAAGTTGATAAAGCTTGAGCCGTAGGTAAAGCGATCGTGCGAAGACGAGTAGAAGCGGCTGACGTCGCGCACCAGCTCCTCTTTGCTACCTTCACAGTGGTGATACACTTCCGCGCGGTTGGTTTCATCCAGGATATAGATGTTAAAGCCCTGCTCTTCGCCGGAATCTTCAAAGAAGAACTGAATGATCCCTTCGCTGGCAAAGCCATCCACCACCTGCGGCAGTTTGACGTGGTTGGTTTCCACCTGCACCGACAAACCATGCAGTTTGTTGTGCGAGATAGCGCCATAGAATTCGATGGCGTTTTCCAGTTTCTGCACCGAGACGTTCAGGCGTTCGAAGAACAGGCCCCAGGTTTGGCCGGAGACGCGTAGCGCTTTGAAGCGCCCGGTTTCCTGGCGCGTGCTGGAAAGGCGCAGGTCGATACATTCCGAAACCAGCTGCTGGACGCGGGTACGAATCAGGCCGCGCAGATGTTGGCTGTAACAGAAAACTTCCACGCTATCCGGCGGAGCGGCGTCCTGGTGCATTTTGCCGAGAATCGTTTTCAGCGCTTCAATCATCGCCTGCTCGCCGTTGAAGTGCAGCGTACGCACCTCGTTCCACGAGTTGCGATACAGCAGGTCAACGCTGCCGACGAGGCAGTTTTGTTCTTCGCCAAAGCTGAAGACATCGAGCTTACGGAAGTCGAAATGGACGACCTGATTGCGGAAAGCCGCCGTTGGGTCATATTCCAGGTTAACGATAATCGCCAGATGGCGAATTTCACACGGGCTGTAAAGCGCTTTTGGTGTCGGCGCAGGCAGGCGTAATGGGAAATGATGGGAAACATCCGCCACCATCTCCTGCAATTTTGCCAGGTCGACAATACCGTTGCCCTTAATAAACAGGCGGGTGCGTGAGGTCAGCAGGCCGTTAAACCAGGCCCATGCCACCAGCTTATTAAGATAGCGGTTATATTCCAGCGGCTGATGGCTGACAATCGATTCCATATTCGGCGCGCGGTTGTAGAGATACCAACCGGTACGGTTGGCACGGCCCGGCGGCACGTGGATGAAGGTCAGGTTCGGCTCGGAAAGATCCGGTGAAATCTGCGGGTTCACCAGCGTCACTTTGCCCGGCAGCGCTTCAAACGCCGCGTACAGTTTACGGGTCAGTACCCCGATATCCTGCGGGCTGGCGGAGACGCTCAGGTTGTTGCGACGCGCGAAACGGATCAGGTTACGGTAGCTCTGCATCATCGCGTCGAGCAATTCGTTGTGCGCTTCGCGCACCTGATCGATTTTCCAGTTTGCCCGGTTATCCAGCATGGCGAGACGCGCTTCGTCCCAGCCCCACTCTTTCACCAGTTGGCTGACCACTTCACGACGCCAGCCGACGCACGCGCGTTCGCGGCTCAGCTTTTCGCACACTTTCAGATAGAAGCAGCGGCGTACAAGGTCAAGACGCGTATCATCGTCAATCGCTTTGAGATAGTCGGTAACGCGTTCCAGCATCATGCAGTAGGAGTCGAGACCAAATGAAACGATCTCGCCATCATGCAGGCGCTGTTTGATATCTTTCGCCAGCAGGCGCGTATTGGGATATTCCCAGGAGTAGGCTTCCAGCAGCAGAGTTTTCAGCACCGCTTTGTACGGTGAGTCGATACTCTTATACAGCTGCCACAGGCTGGCGCCAAAGTACTCTTCCGCCGACAGCGAACTCAACCCGCCAAGGTCGAGCCACTCGTTCGGCGTCAGCACGCCCTGCGCGTAGAGCGTCATGACGTAGTCGTCGTAATGCTCTTCTTCTTCGCACGGCACCATATTCCACAGAATACGTTTCCCCGCGAGGCGCACGGCAGTGCGATAAAATTCGTCCAGCAGCAAGATGTGCTGCGTGGAGCCGCAGTCTTCGCCGCCCAGGCTGCCGCTTTCGTTATGACGGAAGCGGTTTTCGTCGATCAGGAAGAAGCTGACTTCCACGCCCAGCGAAGCGGCCCAGCTTTCCAGCAGGCTGCATTTGCGTTGCAGAAGTTGACGTTCGTCGTTATCGAGCCAGGACTGGTGACAAACCCAGATATCGAGGTCAGAAGAGCAGCTTTGCCCAACGGACGAGGTGCTGCCCATTGAGTAGACGCCGGTTATCGGCAGCTCGCCTTTTGGCGAGGCCTGCGGCGGCATACCACGGTGCAGTTCAAGTTCGTCGAGGTAGTGGCGTTGGGTTTCATCAGGCGTGTAGAGGCAAATGCCTTTGGGAACGTTACCGTCGAGGTAACCCGGCATCAGTGGGTGATGATAATGTAATAATGTCGGCAGCAGACTGTAAACCTGTTGGAAAGCAGGTCCCATGGCAGCAAGCGCGCGATCCACACGCAGTTGATTGATGGCATCCAGTCTCTGTTTCAGTGTCTCAATATAGAGGTACAAGACATATCGCCTGATGTTCAAAACCTGGCGTAGCGCCCGTGAAGGGAAGTACGGAGGTTTTTAGAATTTCAACAAGAATCGTGGCCTTTGTCGCCCGTCCTTATGATTATGGTGGTGCGGACGAACAAATGGTTTAAAACGTGATCAATTTAACACCTTGCTGGTTGACCGTAAAGAAAGTTGCACTACATACAAGTGTAGCACCGTTTGTTATCTGTAAATTCCACAATACGTTTAGGTCTATATTGGAAACTTCCAGAAAATACGGGCAACCCAGACATTGCGCAAACACCGTGAAAACTAACATCATTAAAGCAACAATGTTAGGATGGGCCGTGGACGACAATGACGGTAACAAGCATGTTAGACAAAGTTTTGAGAATTGCCACACGCCAAAGTCCTCTTGCACTTTGGCAGGCACACTATGTTAAAGACCGCCTGATGGCCTGTCATCCAGGGCTGACGGTTGAACTCGTGCCGCTGGTGACGCGCGGCGATGTGATCCTTGATACCCCGCTGGCAAAAGTGGGCGGTAAAGGGCTCTTTGTAAAAGAGCTTGAGCTGGCATTGCTGGAAAACCGGGCCGATATCGCCGTTCACTCCATGAAAGATGTTCCCGTCGATTTCCCTGAAGGCCTGGGGCTGGTGACCATTTGCGAGCGTGAAGATCCGCGCGATGCATTCGTCTCTAACCACTATGCCTCGCTGGACGATTTACCGACAGGCAGCATCGTCGGCACCTCCAGCCTGCGTCGCCAGTGCCAGATTGCGGAATATCGTCCCGATTTAGAGATTCGTTCGCTGCGCGGTAACGTCGGCACGCGTCTTGGAAAACTGGATAACGGCGATTACGACGCCATTATTCTGGCCGTCGCCGGTCTGAAACGTCTGAAACTTGACGATCGCATTCGACAGGCGATGCCGCCTGAGCAATCATTACCGGCTGTCGGCCAGGGTGCCGTCGGCATCGAATGTCGCCTGGATGATGACGTTACGCGGACGCTGCTGGCACCGCTTAACGATGCGCAAACGGCCACGCGCGTACAGGCGGAACGCGCCATGAACACGCGTCTGGAAGGCGGCTGTCAGGTGCCGATTGGCAGCTACGCCGAACTGACTGACGGCGAACTGTGGCTGCGTGCGCTGGTTGGCGCGCCGGATGGTTCACAGATGGTGCGCGGCGAACGACGCGGCAAGCCGGAAGACGCTGAACGCATGGGCGTTGAGCTCGCTGAGGAACTGTTGAACAACGGTGCGCGCGAGATCCTCACCGCCGTCTACAACGGAGAGAAGCCCGAATGAGTATCCTGGTCACCCGCCCGTCTCCAAAAGGAGAAGAATTAGTGAGCCGTTTGCGCGCACTGGGGCGAGTGGCCTGGAGCTTTCCACTGATTGAAATCACCCCCGGTCGCGAACTTGCGCGCCTCTCTCCCGCACTGAACGCCCTAAGCTCTGACGATTTGCTCTTCGCGTTATCGCCGCACGCTGTGTCATTTGCCCAGTCTCAATTGCAGCAACAGGGCCAGCGCTGGCCGCAGCAGGCGGCCTGTTTCGCCATTGGGCGCAGCACCGCGCTGGCGTTGCATCAGGTGAGCGGCTGCCAGGTACGGTATCCTTTGGATCGGGAAATCAGCGAAGTCTTGCTACAATTACCTGAATTACAAAATATTGCGGGTAAGAAAGCGCTCATCTTACGTGGCAATGGCGGGCGTGAACTGTTAGGCGAAACGCTGGCCGCACGCGGCGCTGAAGTCACATTCTGTGAATGTTATCAACGCAGCGCTGTCCATTATGATGGCGCGGAAGAAGCCATGCGCTGGCAGAAACGTGAGGTGTCGACTCTCGTCGTCACCAGCGGGGAAATGTTACACCAACTTTGGGCACTCATTCCGCAATGGTATCGCGAGCACTGGCTGCTGCGCTGCCGTTTGCTGGTTGTCAGTGAGCGTCTTGCACAACTGGCCCGGGAGCTGGGCTGGCAGGAAATTCAGGTTGCCGATAGCGCTGACAACGATGCGCTGCTGCGCGCACTACAATAACTTCAAAACTGGAAGCCATAATGACGGATCAAAAAGAAAACTCCGCCGTGGTTGAAGAGACCAGGGAGGCCGTGGAGACCATGCCACAGCCAGAAGCACAAAAACCCACTGACGCCGAAAAGAAAACCGGCGGCGCGAAAACCAGCCTGGTGCTGAGCGCCGTGGCGATCGCTATTGCGCTGGCGGCGGGCGTGGGTCTGTATGGCTGGGGAAAACAGCAGGCCGTAAATCAAACCACCGCCAATGACACGCTGGCGAATCAACTCGTCGCGCTGCAAAAAGCGCAGGACGACCAGAAAACGCAATTCGACACTCTGCTGAAACAGCAGGCCGCACAGCTTGCCGAGGCGCAGAACCAACGCGATACGCTGGCGAAGCAGCTGGATGAAGTGCAGCAAAAGGTAGCGGCCATCTCCGGTACCGATGCGAAAACCTGGCTGCTGGCACAGTCCGACTTCCTCGTGAAGCTGGCTGGCCGCAAGCTGTGGAGCGATCAGGATGTCACCACCTCCGCCGCGCTGCTGAAAAGCGCCGACGCCAGTCTGGCCGACATGAACGACCCAAGTCTGATTAGCGCCCGTCGCGCCATCACCGAAGATATCGCCAGCCTGGGCGCGGTTTCTCAGGTGGACTACGATGGCATCATCCTGAAAGTGAATCAGCTGGCGAATCAGGTGGATAACCTGCGTCTGGCGGATAACAACACCGATGATTCCCCGATGGATTCCGATAGCGATGAGCTCTCCAGCTCAATTGGCGAGTGGCGGGTAAATCTGCAAAAAAGCTGGCAGAACTTTATGGACAGCTTTATCACCATCCGCCGTCGTGATGAAACCGCCGTGCCGCTGTTAGCGCCCAATCAGGACGTTTACCTGCGCGAAAACATTCGCTCGCGTCTGTTGGTTGCAGCACAGGCTGTACCGCGTCATCAGGAAGAGACTTACAAACAGGCGCTGGATAACGTCTCGACGTGGGTTCGCGCCTACTACGACACCGACGATGCCACCACCAAAAGCTTCCTCGATGACGTGGACAAACTCAGCCAGCAGAGCATCACCATGAACGTGCCGGAAACACTGCAAAGCCAGCCGATTCTGGAAAAACTGATGCAGACGCGCGTGCGTAATCTGATGGCGCAGCCCGCTGCGGCGGCACCGGCTCCACAGGCTGAAACGCCCGCGCCCGCCCCTGCCGCGCCTCAAGGAGAGTAATTATGTTGAAAGTCTTATTACTCTTCGCACTGTTGATCGCCGGGATCGTCGTCGGCCCGATGATCGCCGGGCACCAGGGTTACGTCCTGATCCAAACGGATAACTACAACGTAGAAACCAGCGTCACCGGGTTAGTGATCATCATGATCCTTATCATGGTGGTGCTGTTTGCCCTCGAATGGGTGCTGCGCCGCATTTTCCGCACCGGTGCGCATACGCGCGGCTGGTTCGTGGGCCGCAAACGTCGCCGCGCGCGTAAGCAAACGGAACAGGCGCTGCTCAAACTGGCAGAAGGTGATTATCAGCAGGTTGAGAAGCTGATGGCGAAAAATGCCGATCACGCAGAACAGCCGGTGGTTAACTATCTGCTGGCCGCCGAGGCCGCTCAACAGCGCGGTGATGAAGCGCGTGCCAACCAGCATCTGCAACGCGCGGAAGAGAATGCCGGCAACGATTTGATTCCGGTCGAAATCACCCGCGTGCGTTTACAGCTGGCACGTAATGAAGATCACGCCGCTCGCCACGGCATCGATAAGTTACTGGAAATTACGCCGCGTCATCCGGAAGTCCTACGTCTCGCCGAGCAGGCTTACATCCGTACCGGCGCCTGGAGCTCGCTGCTGGACATCATCCCGTCGATGGCGAAAGCGAACGTGGGCGATGAAGCTCATCGCGCGGCGCTGGAGCAACAGGCGTGGATTGGCTTAATGGATAAAGCGCGTGCTGACGAAGGAAGCGAAGGGTTGCGGAACTGGTGGAAAAATCAGAGCCGTAAAACTCGCCACGAAGTGCCGCTTCAGGTGGCCATGGCGGAGCACTTAATTGAGTGTGACGATCATGATACCGCGCAGCAGATCATCATCGACGGGCTGAAACGTCAGTATGACGACCGCCTGGTGATGCTGATTCCTCGCCTGCGTACCAATAACCCGGAACAGCTGGAAAAAATGCTGCGCCAGCAGATCAAGAGCGTGGGCGATCGCCCGCTGCTGTGGAGCACGCTGGGCCAGTCGCTGATGAAACACGGCGAGTGGCAGGAAGCCAGCATTGCATTCCGCGCCGCGCTTAAACAACGTCCCGATGCCTTCGACTACGCCTGGCTTGCCGACACGCTTGACCGTCTGAAAAAACCGGAAGAGGCAGCGGCCATGCGCCGCGATGGGTTGATGCTGACGTTGCAAAATAACCCGCCGCAATAATCACTGCTTCAGGGGGCCATCGGGCCCCCTTTTTTTATCCATAAAAAAACGCCTGCTCACAGGAGCAGGCGTTAAAACAGGTCTTTATGACAACAATGGGTGCTTCACTCAACGTTATGTCCATGGTGTCTGATGAGGCCTGAGCGACATCTGTCATCGGACGATAAGCACCGTAAACGGCTCTGCGTCATTCCTGAGTTTATGAGGCCAGAAGGCGAGCATAAGAGATGGAATGAGCATCTACGGCGCGCATTATTGCACACACTTTGACACAAAGACATCTACTTTATTAAGGATTGGGAATTTTCTGCTCAAACTGTCAGCAGGCAGATTTACATCATAGTAATCAGGGTATTGAAGGAAAACGAGGGAAGTACAGAGGCGCAGAAAACAAAAAACCCCGCCGAAGCGGGGTTCAAAATTGGTCGGCGAGAGAGGATTCGAACCTCCGACCCACTGGTCCCAAACCAGTTGCGCTACCAAGCTGCGCTACTCGCCGAAATACTGCTTTTTGAATTTTTAGTTCAATCTTTAAAGTCGTGGTGCGAGGGGGGGGACTTGAACCCCCACGTCCGTAAGAACACTAACACCTGAAGCTAGCGCGTCTACCAATTCCGCCACCTTCGCATTGTCACAACTTTTAAATAATGGGGTGGCTAATGGGATTCGAACCCACGACAACTGGAATCACAATCCAGGGCTCTACCAACTGAGCTATAGCCACCACTGCAAATCTTTTACGCGGTTATCAAAACCACCGCAGCTCCAGCACCGGGTAAGTGGTGCGCCCGACAGGATTCGAACCTGAGACCTCTGCCTCCGGAGGGCAGCGCTCTATCCAGCTGAGCTACGGGCGCTTAGCGCCGTTGCGGGGTCGGATATTACGGACTTCCTACCCCGCTGTCTAGTGCCTTTTTAAAGAAAATTATCGTTTGCTCAGGGTTTGTGCGTTTTGTCGCTTATTTCTCCACTTTTTGCAGATCTACGCCCCGATTCAGGCCAAAAACTTTATAAACCAGCGTGACAAGCGCCAAAAAGAGAATGCCGACAAATAGCGACATGCGGGTATCTTCGTTGATTCCCATGCCGATCAGCACACAAACCAGGAACGCCATCGTTAAATAGTTGGCCCACGGGAAGAGCAACGAGCGGAACGGATGGCTGGCAATCGCTTCTTTGTGCGCACGACGGAAGCGAATCTGGCTAATCAGAATGACAAACCACGGTACCATCCCCGGCAGGACGCTGGCGCTATACACGTAAACGAACACGCGCTGCGGATTAGGAATAATGTAGTTGAGGCAGGAGCCAATCAGCAGAATCACAATAGAAAGCGCCACGCCCGCCGCCGGAACACCGCTGCGCGATACTTTCGCCATCGCCGCCGGAAGCTGACGGTTCTTCGCCAGCGCGTAGAGCATACGCCCACAGCTATACATCCCGCTGTTACAGCCTGAGAGCGCCGCCGTCAGCACCACAAAGTTAATAATCCCCGCCGCCGCGGTAATACCAATCTTGGCGAAGGTCAGAACAAACGGGCTGCCATTGGTGCCGATTTCATTCCACGGGAAGATGGTGACAATGACAAAGATAGCGCCAACATAGAAAATCAGGATGCGCCACAGCACTTTACCTACCGCACTGCGCAGTGTGACCTGCGGGTTTTTCGCTTCACCCGCTGTCATACCGATCAATTCAACGCCCTGATACGAGGCGACCACGATACAGAGCGCCGTCAGGAAGCCTTTCCAGCCGCCCGCAAAGAAGCCGCCGTGTGCCGTCAGGTTTTCAAAACCAATCGAATGGCCACCGTTACCGAAGCCGAAGAAGATCACGCCGAGGCCAATCACAATCATTACAATGATGGTGGTGACTTTGATCATCGCGAACCAGAATTCGATTTCGCCGTACAGACGCACCGCCGCCAGGTTCGCCAGCGCCACCAGCCCGACAGCAATCAGCGCCGGGATCCACTGCGCCATATCCGGGAACCAGAACTGTACGTAGACGCCAATAGCGGTAATTTCCGAGATCCCCACTGCCATCCACATAAACCAGTAGGACCAGGCCGTGAGATAACCAAAGAACGGGCTCATATAGCGGTGTGCGTAAACAGCGAACGACCCGGTGACCGGCTCGATAAACAGCATTTCACCCATTGATCGCATGATGAAGAAGACAAATACGCCAGCCAGAATATAGGCCAGCAGTACGGACGGACCTGCCCACTTCAGCGTGCTTGCGGCGCCCATAAACAGGCCGACACCAATGGTGCCGCCAAGGGCGATTAATTCGATGTGACGGGCTTCCAGACCGCGCTGGAGCTCCGGTTTTTTCTCTGCCATAAATCCTCTTGTGTTTGCATGATTTCCGGTCATTGCCGGTTATTTTTATGTGTAAAACGCATAACGCTTACAGGTAGGGGGATATCAAAAAACAGACGGATTTTCCATCAAGGGGGCGAATGGTTTAACAATTTTTGATAAATGGCAAATAAAGTATTAAATATGTGAATGAATCGCGCAAATATTGCGCAACCATTCACATTTTCAGGAAGGGATTACAGCTGATTGGTGTAGTGCCAGCGCAGATAGCGCAGCAGGCGAAGCTGGCGGGTAATGCGGCTTGGCTGTGAAAGCAGGCGGTAAAGCCACTCCAGCCCCAGATTCTGCCAGAACTTCGGCGCGCGCTTCACGTGGCCGGTAAAGACATCGTAGGTGCCGCCCACGCCCATATAGAGCGCATCCGGATAGATTTCGCGACAGTCGCGCATCAGGATCTCCTGCTTAGGCGAGCCCATGGCAACAGTGACGATTTTCGCCCCGCTGTCGCGAATGCGCTCAAACAGCGCCTGCCGTTGTTCCGGTTTAAAGTAGCCGTCCTGCGTGCCGACCAGATTTACATTCCACTGCTGACGCAGCTTCGCTTCCGTCTGAGCCATCACTTCCGGTTTGCCGCCCACCAGAAAGACCGGCGTACCTTCTCTGCCCGCGCGTTCCATCAAGGCTTCCCAGAGATCGGCGCCAGCCACGCGCGACACGTCCGCCTGCGGGTATTTTTTGCGTACCGAGCGCACCACGCTAATGCCATCGGCATATTTATATTCCGCCGCGTTAATCAGCGCGCGAACTTCGGCGTTATCTTCCGCCGTTAGCATCTTCTCGGCGTTAATCGCTACCAGCGTGCCGCTTTTGAGCTGCCCATCGGCATACAGAAAGTCCAGCGCATGCTGCATGTTGCGCCAGCCGACAAGCTTCAGACCGCGCAGCTCGTAGGTTGGCGCGGTATGTGAATCAGTCATGAGTATCCTTTTCAAACATGCTTAAACTGTTTAAATCGCTGGTGAACCAGCCCCGCACTTTCAAACAGCCAGTACAACAATTTTGCCACCAGTAAACAGAGGCCGAAAACAACCAGGAAAAAGACCACGCGCGAAACGAATGAATCCAGCCCTTCCCTTGCCAACACAATCATATTGAAGATAGCGCCAAAACAGAAACTGTGAAGAATGGCGGCTTTATAGCGGTTGGTCTCTTCATTGCCGAGCATGTAGAGCCAGTCGAACCACTTAATGATAAGCCCGACCACGACCGCACCCAGCGGGATAAACCAAACGCCGCCCATCACCACCAGCGAACCAATCAGCGTCGGCGAAATCGCCAGCCCGGAGTGGTTATTCAGGACTTCCCAGGTGAAGTAGTTAGCGGTATTAAGCACAATGCCAGGGCGATCAGGCCAAAGCCAGGTCGGGATGAAAACATAGAAGTCGCGCGCAATCGGCGCCAGCCCCTGGAAATCAATTTTGTCGTAGTTCTGCAACAACAGCGCCAGGTTTTCCCACGGCGAGAAGGTATCACGCGTCAGATAAAGGAACGTGTAGAACGCTTCATCGCCGCTCACGTTCATGCCATAGCGCTTCAGCGCCAGCCAGAACATGCCGACAATCCCCATCACGCCCGCCGCCGCCAGCATCCACAGAGAGATCCAGCCGCGAATAATGCCAATAAACAGGAAGATGGCGAAGGCGATAATAATGTTCGCGCGCGTGCCGCCGACGATGGCGTAAGTCAGTAAACCAAATGCCACGGTGCTTAGCAGGAAGAAGATCCACGCTTTCCAGCCAGGGCGCAGGAAGTAAACCACCAGCATCGCCGGGATAAAGAAGTAGAAGAAACGCTTCAGTGCCACGCCGGAAACTTCGCTGGAAAAAATCTGGCTATAGGAACGCAGCTTGAACAGCAGGAAGCCGTTATGCATAAAGAAGATGCCGACCGTCAGCAACGCCAGCCCCATCAGCAGGACCCATGTCAGATTAGTTTCCACCCGGTTCATGGTAAACAGCGGCCTGCGCGGTGCGCGGGACGCAGCCGGACGCAGACGGGTTTTGTAACTGACGTAGTACACGGCGTAGAAACAGACCGAGGCCAGCAGCGTTTGCAGCAGAACTTCCGGGGGCGCAACGCCAACGTCGAAGCGGAACACCAGCGTGCAGGTGAGCGGGAAGCCGAAGAAGAACGTCAGTAAAAACAGCAACGAGAAGAAAACGTTGAAGTTAAAACGCACCCGGCGGAATTCAAACCACGTGAGCGTGCCGATAAACAGCGATGACAGCAGCCAGACGACAAACAGACCGGTGAATTGCATTTCCGTCATGTCGGCTCTCCAGCGGCTAAACGCAGGGCACGATGCCAGGGCTCAAGATAGTTCGGGCGGAAGAAAGCGATCGCGCTTTTATCGACCAGCGCCAGCTGGCGCTGGGCTTCGCGCACGACCGCTTCATCCAGCGCATCTTCGGTAAACAGCACCGGGATGTGCTGCTCGGTCATATCCTGCCAGAAGGGATTCTGCCGGTTGAGCACGCAGGGTACACCCGCCTGGATCAACAGACACAGCGTGCCAATGCCCTGCTGGCGGGCAAAAATGAAATAGCCCAGGTCGCAGCGGCGTAATAACGCCAGATAGTCGTTAAATTCCAGCTTTTCGCTGAGGATTTGCAGATTTTCTTCGCTGAACAGCGCCAGGCCAGCGGCACGAACTTCGTTAATGTACGCGTCGTTATTGGCCGGATATCCCATCGGCACAATCACCGTGACCGTGTCGCCAAACTGCTGATGAACCGCCTTTAACGCGGCGACATGCTCGTTACTGCGATCGCCAGAGTTCCCCACCAGAATGGTGAGTTTCCCGCTACGCAGCGCATCCGACGCCAGCGTGTTTAACGCCGGGTCCATGCGCGTCGGGAAGTAGAGCAGCTCGCCGGGCACGCGTGGGTGCAAACGGGAAAAATAGCTGAGATCGCCGCGCGTCGCGAACACGCGCCCCACCCGCCCTTGCGCCATGCGGCGTAACGGATAGAACAGACGGAACTTCAGCCCCTGAGAGACCTCGTAGAGATCCGCTCCCCAGATGTGCCAGCTAACCTGTGCGGGTTTGATACCGCCGCTCAGCAGCGCCAACCACAGGCCAGTATTGAACTGACCGTGGAAAAAGAAATGCTGCGCGCGTGACGCTTTCGCCCGCGCCACTACCGCTTTCGCCAGCGTCGCTTTATCGGGGTAACACTCGATGGCCAGGGCGGGAAATGCCGCCGCAAGGCTTTCGTCGCGACTCACCACCATAAACCGACGCGCATGTTCACTTACGCTCGCCAGTTCTTCGGCAAAGAAACGCAGTACGGTCTGGTTGTGGTGAGGGATATCCGATCCCAGTACATGTATCAGTGCTGTCATAGCCGTTTACGCCAGATTAAAAACGCGCCGCAACAAAGGGCGAAATAAACAATGTAGGTTGCCATATAGGCTTGTGCCGCGCCCAGCGCACCGTGCGCCGGGATCAGCCAGTGTGAAAACGCGGTAAGTAGCGTGAACTGGCTGATTTCCGCAAGGATATACAGGCGCAGCGACGCTTTGGCAATCACCAGATAACCGAATACATAAGCGCCGACTTTCAGCACATCGCCCACCAGCTGCCACGCGAAAAGATCGCGCATGGCGGCAAACTTCGCGGAGAAGAGCAGCCAGATAGCAAAATCGCGCAGTAACCAGACGGTAAAGCTCGCCGCCGCAACAGCGGGTAAGACAAACTTCAGCGAGCGAAGAATTTCGCGGGTGATCTCCGATTTGCCCGTTAAGCGCGATAACGTGGGCAGCAGATAGACGCTAAAAGACGCGGTAATAAATTGCAGATAGGCGTCGGAGATACTGCTCACCCCTTGCCAGATCCCCACTTCATCCCAGCTGTAATGCGCCGCCATCAGGTTTCGCATCATCACATACGCCACGGGGAGCGTGACCGAGGTGATGAGCGCCATCAGGGTGAATTTACCTAATTGCCCGGCAAGCCACTTATCCCACTGCGGCTTCAGATATCCCCACGGAAGGGTAGCGCGATGCGTCAACATTACCGCCGCCGGAATAACAATCAGCGCCGGCACCAGCGCCAGGCCAAGCAGCGCGCCCTGATAGCCGCCAAAGCGATAACACGCGTAATAGGCCACGACGCCGATAACGCTCCCGGCAATCAGCGAAAGCGCATTGCCCGCCGCATCGCGAAAGCCTTTCATCAATGCCAGTAGCAGGTTCGCCCACGCGATGCCCATCTGCACCAGCGCAACCAGACGCACCAACCCCTGATAATCCGTGTGACCAAATAGGCCCTGGCTGATAGGTGCGGCAGCCAGCAGGAAAACGATGGCGAGCAACGTGGAAAAACCCAGCACCATCGCCGACGAGGTACCAACCACTTTACGCAGCTGCGCCGGGTCGTCATGATGTTGGGCAACAAATTTCGTAACGCCGTTAAAAATCCCTGCGCCCGCCAGCACGCCAAGTACGGTAACCATCTGACGGAAGTTGCCCGCCTGCCCCACGCCCGACGGCCCGAATGACACCGCCAGCAGTTTGACCACCAGCAGGCCGACGCCAATTTTTACCAGCGTGGACGCGGCGGTCCACACGGAAGCTTTAGCCAGCGACATATCAGGCGAAGTAATTCAGCAGCGTATTGATCACCGTACGCTGATTGACCGCCGCCAGATTGTAGAACAGCGGCAGACGGAGCAAACGCTCGCTTTCCTGGGTGGTGAAACGATCTTCCCCATGGAATTCACCAAACTTCTCACCTGCCGGGCAAGCATGCAGCGGAATGTAATGGAAGACCGCCAGAATCTCTGCTTCTTTGAGGAAGGCGATTAGCTTGCTGCGATCGTCGTTATCGCGCAGCTTGATATAGAACATGTGCGCATTGTGACCGCAGTTTTCCGGTACCGACGGCAGCTCAATACGCCCGGCTTTCGCCAGTGGTTGCAGCGCGTCGTAATAGGTTTGCCACAGCGCCAGGCGCTGTTGGTTAATGCGTTCCGCCGCTTCCAGCTGTGCCCACAGATACGCCGCCTGCAAATCCGACATCAGGTAGCTGGAGCCGATATCACGCCAGGTGTATTTATCCACCAGGCCACGGAAAAACTGGCTGCGGTTGGTGCCTTTCTCGCGGATGATCTCCGCACGTTCCACCAGCGCTTTATCGTTGATTAACGTCGCGCCGCCTTCCCCGCCCGCGGTGTAGTTTTTGGTTTCATGGAAGCTAAAGCAGCCAATATGACCGATAGATCCCAGCGCGCGGCCTTTGTAGGTCGACATCACGCCCTGCGCGGCGTCTTCCACCACAAACAGATTATGCTTTTTCGCGATGGCCATAATGGTGTCCATTTCACAGGCCACACCCGCATAATGCACCGGTACAATCGCGCGGGTTTTGTCGGTGATCGCCGCTTCAATCAGCGTTTCGTCGATGTTCATGGTGTCTTTACGCACATCCACAAAGACGATTTTGGCTCCGCGCAGGACAAACGCGTTGGCGGTGGAAACGAAGGTGTAGCTGGGCATGATCACTTCATCGCCCGGCTGAATATCCAGCAGCAGCGCCGCCATCTCCAGCGATGCGGTGCAGGACGGCGTCAGCAGCACTTTCGCGCTACCAAAATGCTGCTCCATCCACTGCTGGCAGCGACGGGTAAACCCCCCATCGCCACACAGTTTGCCGCTGCCCATCGCGGATTGCATATAGTCGAGTTCGGTTCCCACCACCGGCGGGGCGTTAAATGGAATCATGGTGTCACCTGTATAACCAGTATGCGGTGCTGACAATGTTCGCCCCGCTTTGAATGTAGCGTTTCAGTGCTGTGGTATTGCCGATTTGCGTCGCAACCCGCAGCGTCGACAGGCCGCGCGTCTGCGCCCAGCACAGTGCCGCCTGCATTAATTCTGCCCCCGCGCCGCGCCCGGCCAACAGGCCAATACGCGCTTCGCTGCCGTTCACTTCACGCAGAGAAACAAATGCACGGATCGTGCCGTCATCGTGGCGAAAAACCAGGCATTGATCGTCGAATGTACCTTTTACGGCATTTTCAATCCACTGCGCGTAAAAGCGCCCACTGGCGTCGATGGCATACCACGGCACGCGAAAACGGCTTTGCGCGAATGCCTGCGCGGCAAGCTGGCGGAGTTGCGGAATATCGTCAACCTTCGCCACTTCGGCAGATGAATGGACAACGGCTTTAACCGGCAGCGCCAAATCCACCTCACCTTCCACCAGTTGAAAACCCAGCTGTTGCAACGCATCCAGTTGGTCCGTCTGATGGGCGGCAATTTTCGCCTGCACGCGTGACCAGCCGTTCAGCGCTTCAGGCGTCATCGGCGCGGCCTGTTCGTCAAAACAAACCTTCGCGCTGTTAATGCCGAAGAACTGGTTTTCCCAGTTCAGCGGTTCAATACTGGCGCGGACGGGCACGGAGCAGCTCCAGCAGATATTGGCCGTAGCCTGTTTTGGCGAGCTGAGCGGCGGCGCGCTTAACGCCTTCGTCATCCAGCCAGCCGTTGCGCCAGGCGATCTCTTCCAGACAGGCAATTTTGAATCCCTGTCGTTTTTCTACCGTCTGCACGAACATACTCGCTTCAATCAGGCTGTCGTGCGTGCCGGTATCAAGCCAGGCAAAGCCACGCCCCAGCAGCTCAACGGTGAGTTTCCCTTCTTCCAGGTACATCTGGTTGATTGAGGTAATCTCCAGCTCACCGCGCTCAGACGGTTTTACCCGTTTCGCATACTCCACTACGTTACTGTCGTAGAAATAGAGGCCGGTTACCGCCCAGTTGGATTTTGGCTGCTTCGGTTTTTCTTCCAGCGAAATCGCGCGGAAGTTGTCGTCAAACTCCACCACACCAAAACGTTCCGGGTCCATCACCTGATAGCCAAAGACCGTTGCGCCTTCGGTGCGCATAGCGACGCTGCGTAATTTCGGGCTAAAGCCCTGGCCGAAGAAGATGTTATCGCCCAGCACCAGGCAAGAAGGTTCGCCATTGAGGAACGTTTCGCCAATGATAAACGCCTGCGCCAGCCCATCCGGGCTCGGTTGTTCTGCATATTCGAGATGAATACCGAATTCGCTGCCGTCGCCCAGCAGGCGCTGGAAGTAGCCTTTATCCTCAGGCGTGGTAATAATCAGAATGTCGCGGATCCCCGCCAGCATCAACACTGACAGCGGATAGTAGATCATCGGCTTATCATAAACAGGCAGTAGCTGTTTCGATACGCCGCGCGTAATAGGGTGCAGGCGAGTACCAGACCCGCCAGCCAGAATAATACCTTTCATCCGTTTTCTCCTCCGGGTTAACCCTTCAGACCTAAACGTTCGCCCTGATAGCTGCCGTCCTGCACCTGTTTCCACCAGGTTTCGTTGGCAAGATACCATTGCACGGTTTTGCGCATTCCGCTCTCGAATGTCTCTTCAGGCACCCAGCCCAGCTCACGTTCGATTTTCGACGCATCGATTGCATAACGCAGATCGTGCCCCGGACGGTCAGCAACATAGGTGATGAGATCGCGATAGTGTGCAACGCCCTGCGGTTTCTGCGGCACCAGTTCTTCGAGCAGAGCGCAAATAGTCTCGACCACCTCAAGGTTTTTACGCTCGTTATGGCCGCCGATATTGTAGGTTTCGCCTACGACGCCCTCCGTCGCCACCCGATAAAGCGCTCGCGCATGGTCATCCACATACAGCCAGTCGCGGATCTGCTGACCATTGCCGTACACAGGTAGCGGTTTCCCCGCCAACGCGTTGAGGATCATTAACGGGATCAGTTTTTCCGGGAAGTGATACGGACCATAGTTATTGGAACAGTTGGTGATAAGCGTTGGCAGCCCATAGGTACGCAGCCATGCGCGCACCAGATGGTCGCTGCTTGCCTTCGACGCGGAATAAGGGCTGCTGGGCGCGTACGGCGTGGTTTCGGTAAAGAAATCCTCCGCGGAATGCAGATCGCCATACACTTCGTCGGTCGAGATATGATGGAAGCGAAACACTGATTTTTCGTCATCAGCCAGCGTACTCCAGTAGCTTCTCGCCGCTTCCAGCAATGTATAAGTACCCACGATATTGGTTTCGATAAAAGCGGCCGGGCCGTCAATAGAGCGATCGACGTGGCTTTCCGCCGCCAGATGCATCACCGCATCCGGCTGGTATTCGTCAAAGACGCGCGTAAGCGCCGCGCTGTCACAGATATCGACCTGTTCGAATGCAAAACGCGCACTATTGGCGACGGGGGCCAGCGACGCCAGATTTCCCGCATAGGTCAGTTTATCAACAACCACGACGGCATCCGCCGTCTGTTCGATGATGTGACGAACGACCGCTGAACCAATAAACCCAGCCCCACCGGTGACCAGAATCCGTTTCAACGCCACACCCCTTTCGCATCAACGATAAAGGGCTGAGTCACGTTCTCGGCGGCGATGGCTTTAAATTCATTGTGATCGACCAGCATGACGATCACGTCGGCCTGAGCCAGCGCGTCAGCGGTGGAAACCAGCGTACACAGCCCGTCGAGTTTTTTCGGCAACTGATGAATGTTCGGTTCGACGACCAGCGTTTCACCGGCGTGCCATTGGGCAATCAGTTCGGCGATTTCCATTGCCGGGCTTTCACGCAGGTCATCAATGTTTGGTTTAAATGCCAGCCCGAAGCAGGCAATTTTCAGTTCGCTGGCGCGTTTGTTGGTCGCCGCGAGGCAATCCGCCACGTTGGCTTTGACCTGGTCAATCACCCAGAATGGTTTGTGATCGTTTACTTCGCGGGCGGTGCGAATCAGACGCGCCTGCTGCGGATTCTGCGCCACGATAAACCACGGGTCGACGGCAATGCAGTGTCCGCCCACACCAGGGCCCGGTTGCAGGATGTTCACGCGCGGGTGACGGTTCGCCAGGCGAATCAGTTCCCAGACGTTGATCTCCTGATCGGCGCAAATCAGCGAAAGTTCGTTGGCAAAGGCGACGTTAACGTCGCGGAAGCTGTTTTCCGTCAGCTTGCACATCTCCGCCGTGCGGGCGTTAGTCACCACACATTCACCTTCGAGGAAAATGTTGTACAGCTCGCTGGCGCGCGCGGAGCACACCGGCGTCATACCACCAATGACGCGGTCATTTTTGATGAGCTCGACCATCACCTGCCCCGGCAATACGCGCTCCGGGCAGTAGGCGATGTTAATATCCGCCTGCTCGCCCGCCTGCTGCGGGAAGGTAAGATCCGGGCGCAAATCAGCCAGCCAGGCAGCCATTTGCTCCGTTGCGCCCACCGGCGAGGTTGACTCAAGTATCACCAGCGCGCCTTTTTTCAGCACCGGCGCAATCGACTTCGCCGCCGCTTCAACAAAGACCATATCCGGCTCATGATCGCCTTTAAACGGCGTCGGCACGGCAATCAGATAGGCATCCGCTTCTACCGGGGTGGTGGTCGCGCGCAGATGGCCTGCGCTTACCGCCGTCTTCACAACTTTGTCGAGGTCTGGCTCAACGATATGAATTTCGCCACGGTTAATCGTATCAACCGCGTGTTGGTTGATATCCACGCCGATGACCTCTTTTTGCCGGGAAGCAAAGGCCGCCGCAGTAGGGAGGCCAATATAGCCAAGACCAATTACCGAGATGGTAGAGAAACTCATAGCGTTACCTGATTATTTTTAAGGGCTGATAAGATACGTTCGCATGCCTGGCCGTCACCGTACGGGTTGTGTGCGCGGCTCATCGCCTGATATTCGTTTTCATCGTGCAGCAAGCGCGACACTTCTTCGACAATTCGACGGCTGTCGGTGCCCACCAGGCGTACCGTGCCGGCATCAATCGCTTCCGGGCGTTCGGTGGCGTCACGCATCACCAGTACCGGTTTACCCAACGACGGCGCTTCTTCCTGAATACCGCCGGAATCGGTGAGGATAAGCCAGGCGTGATTCATCAGCCAGACGAAAGGCAGGTAATCCTGCGGCTCAATCAGAATGACGTTTTCCACATGCCCCAGAATGCGGTTTACCGGCTCGCTGACGTTCGGGTTCAGGTGCACCGGGTAGACAATTTGCACGTCCGGGTGGGTGGCGGCGATTTCAGCCAGCGCATGGCAGATCTGTTCAAATCCACGGCCAAAACTTTCGCGGCGATGGCCGGTAACCAGAATCATCTTTTTACCGTTGGCTAAGAAAGGATAGCGCTGTGACAACTCATTGCGCAGCGTTTCGTTGCTCAGCACGCGATCGCGCACCCAAAACAGCGCATCGATGACCGTGTTGCCGGTGACAAAAATACGCGTGTCAGCAATGTTCTCTTTCAGCAGATTCTGGCGCGACGTTTCCGTGGGCGCGAAGTGATACATGGCCAGGTGCCCGGTCAGGGTGCGGTTGGCTTCTTCCGGCCACGGAGAGTAGAGATTACCGGTTCGCAGCCCGGCTTCGACGTGACCGACCGGAATACGTTGATAGAAAGCGGCCAGACTCGCGGCAGCGGTGGTCGTGGTGTCGCCGTGCACCAGCACGACGTCCGGTTTGAATGATTCCAGAACCGGCTTTAATCCTTCCAGGATTCGGCAGGTAATTTCCGTCAGCCCCTGACCCGGACTCATAATATTGAGGTCGTAATCAGGGACGATAGAGAAGAGATTTAGCACCTGATCGAGCATCTCACGATGCTGTGCGGTGACACAGACTTTGGCCTCAAAATGAGGATCTCTTGCCAGCGCATGAACCAGAGGCGCCATCTTGATCGCCTCCGGACGCGTACCAAATACAGTCAGTACTTTCACATCGATTCTCTTCGATTGGATGAGACAGGCCCATCGCCCTTCATTATGACGATGCAGTTACTGGACGCGACGACGCGTCAGCGCAACACCCGCACCGACCAGCGCACCTACGATACCCCACATCGCCATCAGGAATGCGCGGCGTGGGCTGGTGCGTTTTACAGGTTCTTCTGGCGTACGCAAATAACGATATGTCTGAAAGCGCGGGTCGAGTGTTGGGCCAACATTGAGCGTGTTGAGCATGGCGCGACCCTGATCGTAATCCAGATCGTAGGTCGGCCCGCTGGCCTGAAGGTTTTCCAGACGCGCCTGCAACATCGGGCGGCCCAGCATGAACAGTTCGGAATCCGGGAGTTCCTCGGCGGGAACGTCCGTTTCGCTGCGGGAAATATTGTGTTGCTCCGCGACTTTCAGCGCAGATTCTACACTATGGATGCGGCGCTTAAAGATGGTCTGCGCCACTTCTTCCTGGCGTTTGACCTGCGCTTTCATTTGGATAGTGCGCGCCGCCCAGGCACCTTTGAGCTCATCGTTAAGATGACCCGCCGCTCGCTGGCTGGCGAATGCCACGTACTGGCGCAACAGGTTGTTGGCGTCCGGCGCGGTTTCCGCCGTCAGCTTCACGCTGTCGCTCACGCTTTTAAGCACGTCGCCCGGCATAAACTGAATGTCGTTGATAAGATCATCAAGCAACGCCGCATCGGCGCGAGAATTCCCCACCATGCGCTGCTTGTAGTAATCGGTCTGCGACCAGAAATCGCGACGCGTATCCCATGAGGCGAGTTGCATGATGAACTCTTTATACGCCTCATCCATTACCGAAGGCTGGATAGTGCCTGCCGGACTCGCCTTCGCATCAAGATTACGCAGGAATTGCTGTTGGGAATAGTAGCCGCCCAGCATGTTCACCGTTGGGCGATCGGTGATCGCCGTAGCGCTCCACTCCTGACGGGCAAAAAAGGTATAAATCAGGACGATGACGGCAAACAGAACCGCAAAGCCAATAATCCAACGTTTTCCCGACCACAACGCGCGAAACAGACCGCGAATATCCAGTTCATTCTCAGCACCTTGCAGCGGCGCTTTCGGTAATGGTTGAGTCATTACATCCCCAGTATTACTTGGTTAAGTTTTGTGTTTTGCCACTGTTGCGGCGCATTCTGCGCTTCACGCGTTTGATAAAACGCGCCACTTTCCACGCTCTTTTGATGCAGTAACCATACAGGAAAAAAGCAGCCAAAAATAATATCAGCATGGCCCATTCCGGCACGATGTGAGTATACTCCGCGGCCACACCAATGGAGGCCAGAAGCGCAGCGGCAAGCGTAATTAGGACAAATGCCTGACGGGAAGTAAAACCGGCGCGCATGATCAGGTGATGAATGTGCTGGCGGTCTGGAGAGAATGGGCTCATCCCTTTGCGCAGACGACGATACATGATGGCAACCATGTCCATCAACGGAATCGCAATAATCCACAAGGCCGTAACCGGACTAATCGGGTGACGCTGACCCTGCGTGGTTTCCAGCAGGATCCAGATAACGGTAAAGCCGATAAGCGTACTGCCCGCATCCCCCATAAAGACTTTATAACGGCGGCCAAGGATACCGAGGTTGAGCATGATATACGGCAGAATGGCGGCGATCATCGCAAAGCACCACATCGCCAGGCTGGTCTGTCCGTCAAACCACAGAATCAGTCCCATCGCCGCAAAGGAGACGCAGGAAAGCCCGCCCAGCAGGCCATCAATACCATCCACCATATTAAAGGCGTTGATGGCGGCCCACACGGCGAACAGCGTCAGGAAGAAACCGAACGGCCCCAACACCAGCTCCCAGGAACCAAAGATATAGCCCAGGCTGCTAAGATAGAGTTTGCCCACCACCATCATCACGATGCCGATCAGCGCCTGAATCGTGGCGCGGATTTTGACACTGATGTCAAAGCGGTCATCCAGCGCGCCGATAAAGACCAGAACGCCGGCACAGGCCAGGTAGAGTTCAGCGTGAGGGATGTAGTAATCCACGATACCGAAGGTGAAGCAGATCCCTGCGTACACAGAAATCCCGCCAACCAGCGGAATTAATCCCTGGTGACGCTTACGGTAGTTAGGTTTGTCCACCAAACCCACTTTTTTCGCTGCTTTGCGCGCAAAAAAGAGGAACAGGGTCGTGAACAAGAAAATACTGATCAGATCAGCACCGACGGTCAGCAAACTCACAATATATACTCGCAGAGAATATTAATAGCGAAAGTATACCCACGATAGGCCTTCATCAGAAGAGGAAGTCGGATGAGATTTGCCGAAAATCGACTGATTTACAACCAATTCTACGAACAAAGCAATCCTGTCGCCGTAAAGGATAACTATCAGTGATAAATTTGTTATTAATTGACAGTATGGAACTGCAAAACAAAAACGCCACGCAAAGCGTGGCGTTTTTCTACTCAACGATGTTTACGAACGTTTCATCATGTCGAAGAAGTCGTCGTTGGTTTTGGTCATCGCCAGTTTATTGATGAGGAATTCCATCGCATCGATTTCGCCCATCGGGTGAATGATTTTGCGCAGGATCCACATTTTCTGCAGCTCTTCCTGAGTGGTGAGCAGCTCTTCTTTACGGGTACCGGAACGGTTGTAGTCGATAGCCGGGAAGACGCGTTTTTCAGCAATCTTACGAGAGAGGTGCAGTTCCATGTTACCTGTACCTTTAAACTCTTCGTAGATAACTTCGTCCATTTTGGAACCGGTATCGATCAGCGCCGTTGCGATGATGGTCAGGCTGCCGCCCTCTTCCACGTTACGCGCCGCACCGAAGAAGCGTTTCGGACGATGCAGGGCGTTGGCGTCCACACCACCGGTCAACACTTTACCGGAAGCCGGAACGACGGTGTTGTAGGCACGCGCCAGACGGGTGATGGAGTCGAGCAGAATGATAACGTCTTTCTTGTGCTCAACCAGGCGTTTCGCCTTCTCGATAACCATTTCCGCAACCTGAACGTGGCGAGATGCCGGTTCATCAAAGGTAGAAGCGACAACTTCACCTTTTACCAGACGCTGCATCTCGGTCACTTCTTCCGGACGTTCGTCAATCAGCAGTACCATCAGTACGCAGTCTGGGTGGTTGTAGGCGATGCTCTGCGCGATGTTCTGCAGCAGCATAGTTTTACCAGCTTTCGGCGGTGCCACAATCAGACCACGCTGACCACGGCCAATTGGCGAGGCCAGATCCAGCACACGTGCGGTTAAGTCTTCGGTAGAACCGTTACCACGTTCCATACGCAGACGAGAGTTTGCGTGCAGCGGGGTCAAGTTCTCGAACAGGATCTTGTTGCGCGAGTTTTCCGGCTTATCGTAGTTAACTTCGTTAACTTTCAACAGCGCAAAGTAACGCTCACCCTCTTTCGGAGGACGAATCTTACCAGAGATGGTATCACCTGTGCGGAGGTTGAAACGGCGGATTTGGCTGGGGGAAACGTAGATGTCATCAGGACCGGCGAGGTAGGAGCTGTCTGCAGAGCGGAGGAAACCAAATCCATCCTGCAATATCTCCAGTACGCCATCACCAAAGATATCTTCGCCACTCTTTGCGTGCTGCTTCAGGATGGCAAAAATAATGTCCTGCTTGCGCATACGAGCCTGGTTTTCCAGCCCCATATTTTCGCCGAGAGTGATCAGCTCAGAAACCGGCGTATTCTTTAATTCGGTAAGATTCATAATGGTGTGGGTTCTTAAACTCGGGGTAATACTCGAACTTAATGTTGTGAATGGTATGGCAGGGTCATCCATGCCTGTTTACGGCCATCAACTCATGTCTGTTCGCGGTCTGGTAACAAGAGCGTACACAGAGCTGAAACGACAAGACGGAAAGAGTGACAAGCCAGGAATCTGTCAACTTCACGCGTTGTACCAACGGGAAGTATCGGGTCGAACAAGATTCAAACAAAGATATGTTTAAAACGAAGTCAAAGTTAACTTAGCACGACTGAAGCCGGGCGTCCAGAGTCCTGGCTATTTTAGGACCACTGCACGCCCGTATAAGGATCTCTTACGCCAGGTTAGCGTCGAGGAACTCTTTCAGCTGACCTTTGGACAGTGCGCCCACTTTGGTTGCAGCCACTTCGCCGTTTTTGAACAGCAGCAGGGTTGGGATACCACGAATGCCATACTTTGGCGCGGTGCCCGGGTTCTGATCGATGTTCAGTTTAGCAACGGTCAGTTTACCCTGATACTCGTCAGCGATTTCATCCAGAATCGGGGCGATCATTTTGCACGGACCACACCACTCTGCCCAGAAATCGACGAGTGTCAGCCCGTCAGCTTTGAGTACGTCCGTGTCAAAACTGTCGTCAGTCAGGTGAATAATTTTATCGCTCATATATAACTCCACAGGAATAAGCCTGATGTGTTGTGTAGCATTAATCAACGGCGTGTTGATTCTACTTTCGCCAACAAAGGTTGACGTTATTTCACCGGATACGCTTTCTTAATGCAATAGTAAGCTGATATTCTACCACACTATGAGCAAAACACATTTAACAGAACAGAAGTTTTCCGACTTCGCCCTGCACCCGAAGGTGATTGAAGCCCTTGAAACTAAAGGGTTTCATAATTGTACGCCCATTCAGGCACTCGCACTCCCGCTGACGCTGGCGGGCCGTGACGTTGCCGGGCAGGCGCAAACCGGTACCGGGAAAACGATGGCGTTTCTGACGTCGACGTTTCATTATCTTCTTTCTCACCCGGCAATTGCTGACCGCCAGGTGAACCAACCGCGCGCGCTGATCATGGCGCCGACGCGTGAGCTCGCCGTGCAGATTCACGCCGATGCCGAGCCGCTGGCTCAGGCAACGGGCCTGAAACTGGGGCTGGCCTACGGCGGCGACGGCTACGATAAACAGCTGAAAGTGCTGGAAAGCGGCGTCGATATTCTTATCGGCACCACCGGCCGTCTGATCGACTACGCGAAGCAAAACCATATTAACCTCGCGGCAATTCAGGTTGTTGTGCTGGATGAAGCCGATCGCATGTACGATCTGGGCTTCATTAAAGATATCCGCTGGCTGTTCCGTCGTATGCCACCAGCAAACCAGCGCCTGAACATGCTGTTCTCTGCCACCCTTTCTTACCGTGTTCGCGAACTGGCGTTCGAACAGATGAACAACGCCGAATACGTTGAAGTCGAGCCTGAGCAGAAAACGGGCCACCGTATTAAAGAAGAGCTCTTCTATCCTTCTAACGAAGAAAAAATGCGTTTGCTGCAAACGCTGTTAGAAGAAGAGTGGCCAGATCGCACCATTATCTTCGCCAACACCAAGCACCGTTGTGAAGATATCTGGGGTAGCCTGGCGGCAGATGGCCATCGCGTAGGTCTGCTGACCGGCGACGTGGCGCAGAAAAAACGTCTGCGTATTCTCGAAGAATTTACCCGTGGCGACCTCGATATTCTGGTTGCGACCGACGTTGCTGCGCGCGGCCTGCATATTCCTGCCGTTACGCACGTCTTTAACTACGATCTTCCGGACGACTGCGAAGACTACGTTCACCGCATTGGCCGTACCGGTCGCGCGGGTGCGCGCGGTCACTCCATCAGCCTCGCCTGTGAAGAGTATGCGCTGAACCTGCCGGCGATTGAGACCTATATCGGTCACTCCATTCCGGTCAGTAAGTACAACCCCGATGCGCTGTTAACCGATCTGCCGAAACCGTTACGTCTGACGCGCGTGCGTCAGGGCAATGGTCCGCGCCGTTCCGGTGCGCCGCGTAATCGTCGTCGTTCAGGTTAAAAGAATATGCCCAGCTCCACCTCGCTGTATGCAGCTATAGACCTTGGTTCCAATAGTTTCCATATGCTGGTTGTTCGTGAGGTGGCTGGAAGTATTCAGACGCTGACGCGCATCAAGCGCAAAGTCCGTCTGGCTGCTGGCCTCAGCAGCGACAATATTCTGTCGGCGGAAGCGATGGAGCGCGGGTGGCAATGCCTGCGCCTGTTTGCCGAACGTTTACAGGATATTCCCCAACCGCAAATTCGCGTCGTCGCAACCGCAACGCTTCGTCTGGCCGTTAATGCACAAGACTTCCTCGATAAAGCGCAGGAGATTCTTGGCTGCCCGGTGCAGGTGATTCGCGGTGAAGAAGAAGCGCGCCTGATTTATCAGGGTGTCGCACACACGACAGGCGGCGACGATCGTCGTCTGGTCGTGGATATCGGCGGCGCCAGTACCGAGCTGGTCACGGGCAAAGGTGCGCAAACCACCTCGCTGTTCAGCCTGTCGATGGGCTGCGTCACCTGGCTTGAGCGTTTCTTTACCGATCGTAATCTGGCGCAGGAAAACTTCGACGAAGCGGAAAAAGCCGCGCGCGATGTGCTGCGTCCGGTCGCTGATGAGCTGCGTACGCACGGCTGGAAAGTGTGCGTGGGGGCGTCTGGTACGGTACAGGCGTTGCAGGAAATTATGATGGCGCAGGGGATGGACGAGCGCATAACGCTTGCCAAACTTCAGCAGTTAAAACAGCGCGCGATTCAGTGCGGACGTCTGGAAGAGCTGGAAATCGAAGGTCTGACGCTGGAACGCGCGTTAGTGTTCCCGAGCGGTCTGGCGATTTTAATCGCCATTTTCACTGAGCTGAATATCCAGTGTATGACGCTGGCCGGGGGCGCCCTGCGCGAAGGCCTGGTTTACGGCATGCTGCATCTGGCGGTGGACGAAGACATCCGCAGCCGCACGCTGCGCAACGTGCAGCGCCGGTTTATTGTCGACACCGAACAGGCTGCGCGCGTGTCGCAGCTGGCGTCTCACTTTGCCGATCAAATCGAAAAACAGTGGGATATTGAGCCATTAAGCCGTGAACTGCTGCTAAGTGCATGTCATCTTCATGAAATTGGTTTGAGCGTCGATTTCAAACAAGCGCCAGCACATGCGGCGTATCTGGTACGTAATCTTGATTTGCCAGGCTTTACGCCCGCGCAGAAAAAACTGCTGGCGACGCTGCTGCTCAACCAAACCAACGCTATCGATCTCTCGTCGCTGCATCAGCAAAATGCCGTGCCGCCACGCGTGGCCGAGCATCTGTGTCGTCTGCTGCGCCTGGCGATTATTTTTGCCAACCGCCGCCGCGACGACCTTTTGCCGCAAATCACGCTTACAGCCAATGAAGAGACGTTGACGCTGAGACTACCTGCGGGCTGGCTGGAACATCATCCGCTGGGTAAAGAGATTGTCGATCAGGAGTGTCAGTGGCAGAGCTATGTGCACTGGCCATTGATTGTAGAGTAAAAAAGCTGGTGTCGGATGGCGCTTCGCTTATCCGACCTGCAGAGAATTTTTGCTATATCAGGCCGGGTAAGGCGAGGCTGCTCCCCGGCACTGTTTTATTGACCGCGTTTTGCCGCCATCATCGCTTTCAGATTCGCCAGATGGCTCTGCCCTTTCTGCATTCGCTCTTCCGCGCTGACCACTTTACGTTCCTGCTCCCACTGTAAATCATCCTGCGGAAGTTCCAGTAAAAAGCGGCTCGGCTCCGGGCGCACCAGTTCGCCGTACTGACGGCGCTCTTTGCACAGGGTAAAGATCAGCTCTTTCTGCGCGCGGGTAATACCCACGTAGGCCAGACGGCGCTCTTCATCAACGTTATCTTCATCGATACTACTCTGGTGCGGCAATAACCCCTCTTCCATCCCGACCAGGAACACATACGGGAATTCCAGGCCTTTTGACGCGTGCAGGGTCATCAGTTGCACCTGATCCAGCTCTTCCTCGCTTTCCCCGCGCTCCATCATATCGCGCAGCGTAAAGCGGGTGACCACCTGCGTCAGCGTCATCGGTTCGTCGATTTCACTGCCTTCCAGCATTTCCGTCATCCAGCCAAACAGCGTGTTGACGTTTTTCATGCGCATTTCGGCGGCTTTTGGGCTGGCGGAGGTTTCAAACAGCCAGGACTCGTAATCAATGCCGTGGATAAGGTCGCGCACCGCCGCGATAGGTTCACGTTCGGATAGACGCTGCACTTCACCTAACCACTGAGTGAAACGGGTTAAGGATTCGTACCCGCGCCCGGTGAGCGTCTGCGTCAGGCCCATATCAAAACTGGCGGCAAACAGGCTTTTGTTGCGGGTCATCGCCCACTCACCCAGCTTTTGCATTGTTGCCGCGCCGATTTCACGCTTCGGCGTGTTGACGATACGCAGGAACGCGCTGTCGTCGTCCGGGTTGGTCAGCACGCGCAGATACGCCAGCAGATCTTTAATTTCCGGACGCGAGAAAAACGACGTGCCACCGGAAATTTTGTACGGGATGCGGTTCTGCATCAGGAATTTTTCGAACACCCGCGACTGGTGGTTGCCGCGATAAAGGATGGCGTAATCCTTATACTGCGTTTTGTTCACGAAGTGATGGGCGATCAGCTCGCCGGTTACGCGCTCGGCTTCATGCTCTTCATTGTTGGCACTCAGCACTTTGAGCTCTTTCCCATAACCCAGCTCAGAGAACAGGCGTTTTTCAAAGACGTGCGGGTTATTGGCGATCAGGATATTCGCCGCTTTCAGGATGCGTCCGGAGGAACGGTAGTTCTGCTCAAGCTTAATCACCTGAAGAGCAGGGAAATCCTCACTCAGCAGTACCAGGTTTTGCGGACGCGCGCCGCGCCAGGAGTAAATCGACTGGTCATCGTCACCTACCACAGTAAAACGCGCCCGTTGCCCCACCAGCAGCTTCACCAGTTCATACTGGCTGGTGTTGGTATCCTGATATTCGTCCACCAGCAAATAGCGAATCTTGTTCTGCCAGCGCTCGCGCACCTCTTCATTACGTTGCAGCAGCAGCGTCGGCAGTAAAATCAGATCATCGAAGTCGAGCACGTTGCACGCTTTCATATGCGCGTCGTACAGGCCATAGCAGTGGGCAAAAATACGATCCCGCTCGCCTTTCGCGCCAGCCGCCGCCTGCGCGGGTGATTTCAGATCGTTTTTCCAGTTGGAGATCGTCGAGATCAGCTGTTGCAGCTGCACTTTATCGTCTTCGATCAACCCTTCGGTGAGATCCTTCAGCAGGGCGACCTGATCCGTATCGTCAAAGAGAGAGAAGTTGGATTTCATTCCCAATGCGGCGTATTCGCGTTTGATGATATCCAGCCCCAGGGTATGGAACGTCGAGATCATCAGGCCGCGCGCCTCTTTGCGCCCCAGCGTCTGCGCGACACGCTCTTTCATCTCGCGCGCCGCCTTATTGGTAAAAGTGACCGCAGCGATGTGTCGCGCCTGATAGCCGCATTGATGGATCAGGTGGGCGATTTTATTGGTGATCACGCGAGTCTTACCGGAACCCGCGCCCGCCAGCACCAGGCAGGGGCCGGTAACGAATTCGACAGCTTGTTGTTGGCCGGGGTTTAAACGCATAGGAATATTGCTCAATCTTCGAACGGGGGGAGGATTGTAGCAGAAAGTTGCGCTGAGATTTACCCGCCGAATGGTAAAGTGTTGAACAGTACAACACGATGAGAACCTCACCATGGCAAAGAGCGCCGCAGCCCTGCACATCCTGGTCAAAACCGAAAAACTCGCCCTTGAAATCCTCGCCAAACTGGATCGCGGCGTCAGCTTTGATCATCTGGCAAAACGCTATTCGAGCTGCCCGTCCGGGCGAAACGGCGGCGATTTAGGCGAATTCAAACAGGGCATGATGGTGAAACCGTTCGATGACGCCGTCTTCAGTTGTCCATTGTTGAAACCTTACGGGCCGGTGAAAACCAAATTTGGCTATCACATCATCAAGGTGTTATATCGCCGATAACGCGTGCTAAAATCGCCAGCCTTATTGACCCCTTTCGAAGGCGCATATCATGGCAAAAACAGCAGCAGCACTGCATATCCTTGTTAAAGAAGAAAAACTGGCTCTGGATCTTCTGGAACAACTTAAAAACGGCGCCGATTTCGGAAAGCTGGCGAAGAAGCACTCTACCTGTCCGTCAGGCAAACGCGGTGGGGATTTAGGTGAATTCCGTCAGGGCCAGATGGTTCCGGCGTTCGATAAAGTGGTGTTCTCTTGCCCGGTGCTGGAGCCGACTGGCCCGCTGCACACCCAGTTCGGCTATCACATCATTAAGGTGCTGTACCGTAACTAATGCCCCTCACCCTAACCCTCTCCCGCAGGGAGAGGGAACGGATGGTGCAAATAGTTAAATGTGTGCGGTTTTCACCCTCTCCCTGTGGGAGAGGGCCGGGGTGAGGGCATCAGCGCGCAGTTATCCTGCAACCGCAATACGTTTCATATCCGTCATATAGCCACGCAGTTTCTGGCCGACTTTCTCAATCGCATGACCACGAATCGCTTCGTTCACATCACGTAGTTGCGCGTTATCAACAGCACCTTCGGCAATCGCTTTACCCAGATCGCCTGGCTGAATTTCCGTCATGAACGATTTCAGCAGCGGCACACAAGCGTAAGAGAACAGGTAGTTACCGTACTCGGCGGTATCAGAGATAACCACGTTCATTTCATACAGACGCTTACGAGCGATGGTGTTGGCAATCAGCGGCAGCTCGTGCAGTGATTCATAGTAAGCCGACTCTTCGATAATACCGGAATCAACCATGGTTTCGAACGCCAGCTCAACGCCTGCTTTTACCATCGCGATCATCAGTACGCCTTTATCGAAGTACTCCTGCTCGCCGATTTTGCCTTCATACTGCGGCGCGGTTTCGAACGCGGTTTTGCCGGTCTCTTCACGCCAGGTCAGCAGTTTCTTATCATCATTGGCCCAGTCAGCCATCATGCCGGAGGAGAATTCGCCGGAGATGATGTCGTCCATATGTTTCTGGAACAGCGGAGCCATAATCTCTTTCAGCTGTTCTGACAGCGCGTAAGCACGCAGTTTCGCCGGGTTAGAGAGACGGTCCATCATCAGGGTGATGCCGCCCTGTTTCAGCGCTTCGGTGATGGTTTCCCAGCCGAACTGAATCAGTTTTTCGGCATATGCCGGATCGGTGCCTTCTTCCACCAGCTTGTCGAAGCACAGCAGAGAGCCAGCCTGCAACATACCGCACAGGATGGTTTGCTCACCCATCAGGTCAGATTTCACTTCCGCAACGAATGACGATTCCAGCACGCCCGCACGGTGACCACCGGTTGCTGCCGCCCATGCTTTAGCGATCGCCATGCCTTCGCCTTTCGGATCGTTTTCCGGGTGAACGGCAATCAGCGTCGGTACGCCGAATCCACGTTTGTACTCTTCACGCACTTCAGTGCCTGGGCATTTCGGCGCCACCATCACTACGGTGATGTCTTTGCGGATTTGCTCGCCCACTTCTACGATGTTAAAACCGTGAGAGTAGCCCAGCGCCGCGCCGTCTTTCATCAGCGGCTGTACGGAACGCACCACGTCGGAGTGCTGCTTGTCCGGCGTCAGGTTAACCACCAGATCCGCCTGCGGGATCAGTTCTTCGTAAGTGCCAACTTTGAAACCGTTGTCAGTCGCTTTACGCCAGGATGCGCGCTTCTCAGCGATCGCTTCTTTACGCAGGGCATAGGAGATGTCCAGACCAGAATCACGCATGTTCAGGCCCTGGTTCAGACCCTGTGCGCCACAACCGACGATGACCACTTTTTTACCCTGAAGGTAGCTCGCACCGTCAGCGAATTCGTCGCGGCCCATAAAGCGACATTTGCCCAACTGTGCCAGCTGCTGGCGCAGATTCAGTGTATTGAAGTAGTTAGCCATGGTGATTCCTCGTGATGTTGTGCTTCTTATTGTTCGGTTCGCTGTTGAGCGAGAATGTCACCACATTACAACAGGAAATTTATTGCGGAAATTGATATATTCACAACGTCACATTGCAATTTCTGCAACGTCAAAATCGAGGGCTGAGCCTGTGGATTTACGCGATCTGAAAACCTTCCTGCATCTGGCGGAAAGCCGTCATTTTGGCCGTAGTGCGCGGGCGATGCACGTTAGCCCGTCCACGCTTTCGCGTCAGATTCAGCGCCTGGAAGACGATCTCGGTCAGGCATTATTTGTGCGCGATAACCGTACGGTGACGCTGACCGAAGCGGGCGAAGAGCTGCGTGTTTTCGCCCAGCAAACGTTGTTGCAGTACCAGCAGTTGCGCCACACCATCGACCAGCAAGGGCCATCGCTCTCTGGCGAGTTACATATTTTCTGCTCGGTGACCGCCGCTTACAGCCATCTTCCGCCGATTCTTGACAGATTCCGCGCGGAACACCCGTCGGTGGAGATCAAACTCACCACCGGTGATGCGGCGGATGCGATGGAAAAGGTCGTCACTGGCGAAGCAGATTTGGCGATTGCCGGGAAACCGGAGACTCTGCCAGGCGCGGTGGCGTTTTCGATGCTGGAGAACCTCGCGGTGGTGCTGATCGCGCCCGCGCTGCCTTGCCCGGTGCGTAACCAGGTTTCGGTAGAGCAACCGGACTGGTCGACGATTCCCTTCATCATGGCCGATCAGGGACCAGTACGCCGCCGTATTGAACTGTGGTTTCGACGCAACAAAATCAGCAACCCGATGATTTACGCCACGGTTGGTGGGCATGAAGCAATGGTTTCGATGGTGGCGCTCGGCTGCGGCGTGGCGCTGCTGCCAGAGGTGGTGCTGGAAAACAGCCCGGAACCCGTGCGCAACCGCGTAATGATTTTAGAGCGCAGCGATGAGAAAACGCCGTTTGAACTGGGCGTGTGTGCACAAAAAAAGCGGCTGCATGAGCCGCTGATTGAGGCATTCTGGAAGATTTTACCCAACCACTAACCCGCCAAAAAGAACCTGAACGCCGGGTTATTGGTTTCGTCGTGGCAATCGTAGCCCAGCTCATTCAGCCGGGTTTCGAAATCCGGTTCATGGTCGCCAAGCTCGAAGGCCGCCAGTACGCGCCCGTAATCGGTGCCATGACTACGATAGTGGAACAAAGAAATATTCCAGTGCGTACCCAGCGTGTTGAGGAAGCGCAGCAGCGCGCCCGGTGATTCCGGGAATTCGAAGCTGTAGAGGCGTTCCTGCAACGGATGCGATGGACGCCCGCCGACCATATAGCGCACGTGTAGCTTCGCCATTTCATCGTCGGAGAGATCAACCACGCTGTAGCCGCCATCGTTGAGCATCTGCAAAATTTCTTTGCGCTCCTCAAGGCCGCGGCTTAAGCGCACGCCGACAAAGATGCAGGCGTTTTTGGCATCGGCAAAACGGTAGTTGAACTCGGTGACCGAGCGCCCACCAAGCAGCTGGCAGAACTTCAGGAAGCTGCCTTTTTCTTCCGGGATGGTCACCGCCAGAAGCGCTTCACGCTGTTCGCCCAGTTCGCAGCGTTCCGAGACGTAGCGCAGGCCGTGGAAATTAACGTTCGCCCCCGAAAGCACATGCGCCAGTCGTTCGCCGCGAATGTTGTGCTGGGCGATATATTTTTTCATTCCTGCCAGCGCCAGCGCGCCAGATGGCTCCGCCACCGCGCGCACATCTTCGAATAAATCCTTCATCGCCGCACAGATCGCATCACTATCGACGGTGATGATGTCGTCGAGATACTCCTGGCACAAACGGAAAGTTTCATCGCCGATGCGTTTTACCGCAACACCTTCGGCGAACAGCCCTACGCGCGGCAGATCAACCGGATGACCCGCATCCAGCGCCGCTTTCAGGCAGGCGGAGTCTTCCGCTTCCACGGCGATCACTTTGATTTGCGGCATCAGCTGTTTGATCAGCACCGCCACACCCGCCGCCAGGCCGCCGCCGCCGACCGGTACAAATACGCGATCAAGATGGGCATCCTGCTGGAGCAGTTCCAGCGCCAGCGTGCCTTGCCCGGCGATCACCATCGGATGATCGAACGGCGGCACCCAGGTGAAGCCCTGCTGCTGAGACAATTCAATCGCTTTGGCTTTTGCTTCATCGAAGTTCGCACCATGAAGCAGCACTTCGCCGCCGAAGCCGCGTACCGCATCAACTTTGATGTCAGCGGTGGCGGTTGGCATGACGATCAGGGCCTTCACGCCTAACCGCGCGGAAGAAAACGCAACGCCCTGCGCGTGGTTACCCGCAGAAGCGGTGATCACGCCGTGCGCTTTTTGTTCTTCCGTCAGGCCCGCCATCATGGCGTATGCGCCGCGCAGCTTAAAGCTGTGCACTGGCTGGCGGTCTTCGCGCTTCACCAGAATCACGTTATCAAGACGCGACGACAGCTTTTCCATTTTCTGTAGCGGCGTAACCTGTGCCGCTTCATAGACCGGCGCGCGAAGCACCGCTCTGAGATACTCCGCCCCCTCAGGGGCGGCAGACAGAGGTTGTGAGTCGGCCATCTTAGCCTCCCAGTTTTGATTTATCGCGCACAGCACCTTTGTCGGCGCTGGTCGCCAGGCTGGCGTAGGCACGCAGGGCAAAGGAAACCTGGCGTTCACGGTTTTTCGGCGTCCAGGCCTGGTCACCACGGGCTTCCTGCGCTTCACGACGCGCGGCAATTTCCTGGTCGCTCAGTTGCAACTGAATGCCGCGATTCGGAATGTCGATTTCGATCAGGTCGCCATCTTCAATGATCGCGATATTGCCGCCGCTTGCCGCTTCCGGTGAAACGTGGCCTATGGAAAGACCAGAGGTACCGCCAGAGAAACGACCGTCGGTGATCAACGCACAGGCTTTGCCGAGGCCCATCGATTTCAGGAAGGTAGTCGGATAGAGCATTTCCTGCATGCCAGGGCCGCCTTTCGGACCCTCGTAGCGGATCACCACCACATCACCCGCGACGACTTTACCGCCGAGGATCGCTTCAACCGCGTCGTCCTGGCTTTCGTACACTTTTGCCGGGCCGGTGAATTTGAGGATACTGTCATCGACGCCTGCGGTTTTCACGATGCAGCCGTTTTCCGCAAAGTTACCGTAGAGTACCGCCAGGCCGCCGTCTTTGCTGTACGCGTGCTCCAGCGAGCGGATGCAGCCATTAGCGCGATCGTCATCGAGAGAATCCCAACGGCAATCCTGCGAGAACGCCTGGGTGGTACGGATACCCGCCGGGCCGGCACGGAACATATTTTTCACCGCATCATCCTGAGTCACGACGATGTCGTATTGCTCAAGGGTTTGCGGCAAGGTCAGGCCCAGCACGTTTTTCACATCACGATTCAGTAAGCTAGCGCGATCCAGCTCGCCCAGAATCCCCAGTACGCCGCCTGCGCGGTGAACATCTTCCATGTGGTACTTCTGCGTACTCGGCGCGACTTTACACAGCTGCGGTACCTTGCGGGAGAGCTTATCGATATCACTCATGGTGAAGTCGATTTCCGCTTCCTGCGCCGCCGCCAGCAGGTGGAGAACGGTGTTGGTAGAGCCGCCCATCGCGATATCCAGCGTCATGGCGTTTTCAAACGCCGCTTTGCTGGCAATGTTACGCGGCAGCGCAGAGGCATCATCCTGCTCGTAATAGCGTTTAGTCAGTTCAACAATACGCGTACCGGCATTGAGGAAAAGCTGCTTGCGATCGGCGTGGGTTGCCAGCAGTGAGCCGTTACCCGGCTGCGACAGGCCCAGCGCTTCGGTCAGGCAGTTCATCGAGTTAGCGGTGAACATTCCGGAACAGGAACCGCAGGTCGGACACGCGGAACGTTCAACCTGCTCACTTTGGGCGTCAGAAACTTTCGGGTCTGCGCCCTGGATCATCGCATCGACCAGATCGAGTTTGATTATCTGATCGGACAGTTTAGTTTTCCCGGCTTCCATCGGGCCGCCGGAAACAAAGATCACCGGAATATTCAGGCGCAGGGAGGCCATCAGCATCCCCGGGGTGATTTTGTCGCAGTTAGAGATACAGACCATGGCGTCGGCGCAGTGGGCGTTCACCATATACTCAACGGAGTCGGCGATCAGTTCGCGAGACGGCAGTGAATAAAGCATGCCCCCGTGGCCCATGGCGATACCGTCATCCACCGCAATGGTGTTGAACTCTTTGGCTACGCCGCCTGCCGCTTCAATCTGTTCAGCAACCAGTTTACCGAGGTCGCGCAGGTGCACATGGCCCGGCACGAACTGGGTAAACGAGTTTACAACCGCGATAATCGGCTTACCGAAATCGGCGTCGGTCATCCCGGTGGCGCGCCACAGTGCGCGGGCACCCGCCATATTACGGCCATGGGTGGTGGTAGCGGAACGATACTTAGGCATGCTTTATTTACTCCCAGTGTCTGTCTAATAAAAGGGACGGTGCGTGCCGTCCCCTTTCTTTGTTAGTGATTAACCTGATCCAACCAGCCCCATTTATCCTCGGTTTCACCGGTGAAGAGGCCAAAGAATGCTTGCTGAATACGCTTGGTGACCGGGCCACAGCGGCCTGCGCCTACCTGGATGCCGTCGACGCTACGTACTGGCGTGATTTCTGCCGCCGTACCGGACATAAAGACTTCATCCGCCAGGTACAGGGATTCGCGCGACAGCACCTGTTCGCGAACTTCAATATCGAGATCTTTCGCCAGTTTGATGATGGCGTCACGGGTGATGCCCGGCAGCGCGGAAGAGGTGAACGGCGGTGTAAACAGGATGCCATCTTTCACTTCAAACAGGTTTTCGCCCGCACCTTCAGAGATATAGCCGTTCACGTCCAGCGCGATGCCTTCCTGGTAACCGTGGCGACGCGCTTCGCTGCCAACCAGCAGGGAAGAGAGGTAGTTACCACCGGCTTTTGCCGCCGTCGGGATGGTGTTCGGCGCAACGCGATTCCAGGAAGAGACCATCGCATCAATCCCCTGATCCAGCGCTTCTGCGCCCAGGTACGCGCCCCATGGGAACGCAGCGATGATCACGTCAGTTTTGTAGCCATCCGGCGGATTCACACCCATACCGACGTCGCCCACGAAGACCAGCGGACGAATATAGGCGCTGGTCAGATTGTTTTTGCGGATCACCGCGCGGCAGGCTTCCATTAATTCATCAACGCTCTGAGAGACCGGGAAGCGATAGATTTTGGCTGAGTCATGCAGACGCTGCATGTGTTCGCGATGGCGGAACACCACTGGCCCTTTGTGAGAATCGTAGCAACGGATACCTTCGAAGACGGAAGTACCGTAGTGCAGCGCATGGGACATCACGTGAACTTTCGCTTCACCCCATGGAACCATCTCACCGTTGAACCAAATGTAATCAGCTTTTTTCGTCGTCATTTTTCTTCCTTTTGCGCTCAGGCGCTAATTTGTTGTGATGTTGTCTGGCACTGATGGACGGCGACAGAAGCAACGTCCACCAGTTTACTTAACTGACTAAACAGTAATTCGACCGGGCGGGGACTGGCAACGGTCAATTCGATATTTATATTCTGTGCATCGGAGGCCGCTTCCATATTCATGGCGCAGATTTGAAAACCGCGATGGCGAACCACACGTAACACACGTTCCAGCGTTTCCGGATTGAAGCGAGCCTGCACGGCGAGCTGATGTTGCATCATGATAATTTCTCCAGCATTTCTGCATTACTGGCACCGGGCGGTACCAATGGCCAGACGTTCTCAAGTTCGTCTATTGAGACATGAAGCAGGTACGGGCCTTCGCTTGCCAGCAGGGTGTCGAGTGCCGCTTCAACCTGGTCTTTACGGGTGATGTGCTGGCCAGGGATGCCGAAGGCGCTGGCCAGAGTGAGAAAATCAGGGTTATCGGTGAGCGTAGTTTCGCTGTAGCGCTCCTGGAAGAACAACTGCTGCCACTGGCGAACCATGCCTAAACGCTGGTTATCCAGCAGGACGATTTTCAACGGCAGCTGTTTACGCTTCACGGTGCCCAGCTCTTGTACGTTCATCATGAACGAGCCGTCCCCGGAGATGCAGATGACCGTGTCGTTCGGGCGGGCAACCTGCGCGCCAACCGCCGCCGGCAGGCCGAAGCCCATGGTGCCTAATCCGCTGGAGGTGATGAAGTTTTCCGGGCGGGTGTAGGTCATGTGTTGTGCGGACCACATCTGGTGCTGACCCACGTCGGTGGTGACAACGCTGTCAGCAGGCTTGCGATCGGAAAGCTGTTTGAGCAGCAACGGCGCATAGATAGCCTCGCCAGGGTGATCGTAACGCCAGGCGTGTTCCGCACGCAGTTCTGCATTGTGCTGACGCCACGCATCAATCGACAGGGATTGTTGCAACGCGGGCAGTAACGCATTCAGTTCGCCCTGCAGAGCAACGTGTGCCTGACGCAGCTTATTCATTTCCGCCGGGTCGATATCCATGTGGATCACTTTGGCGTGCGGTGCGAAGGTATTCAGCTTGCCGGTCACGCGGTCGTCAAAGCGCGCGCCAACGGCGATCAGCAGGTCACTCTCCTGCACCGCCAGGTTCGCGGCTTTGGTGCCATGCATCCCCAGCATGCCGAGATAATACGGATAGTCTGCATCAACCGCGCCAAGCCCCTTCAGTGTACAAGTCGCAGGCATCTGAGTGACGGCGATAAATTCACGTAACGCGGGAACCGCCTGCGCCATCCCGACGCCGCCGCCCACATACAGCATCGGTTTTTTTGCCTGCGCCAGCATCTGACAAGCGACATCAACATCGGCGTGCGGGAACGTATCTTCGCTGGCGACGGTGGAAAAATGGGGTTCCAGATCGCCCTGCGCCACCTGAATATCTTTCGGAATATCAACCAGAACGGGGCCCGGACGGCCTGAGTTTGCCACCTGGAATGCTTCTGCCATCACGCGCGGCAGCTCTTCCAGCGACTGCACCAGGAAACTGTGTTTGGTGCAGGAGAGTGATAAACCGAGGACGTCCACTTCCTGAAACGCATCCGTTCCGATGAACGGAGAAGCCACCTGGCCGGTGATCGCCACAACCGGAACAGAGTCCAGCAGTGCATCAGCGAGGCCGGTTATCAGGTTGGTTGCACCAGGACCAGAGGTTGCGATGCAGACACCCGTTTTACCGGTGGCACGCGCATAACCAATTGCCGCCATCGCCGCGCCCTGCTCGTGTCGGCACAACAGGTGCTCCACGCCGCCGTCATACAATGCATCGTAAACCGGCATAATTGCGCCACCCGGATAACCGAAAACTGTCTCGACTCCTTGTGCCCGCAACGCATGTACTACCCACTGTGCCCCATTCATAGTTAGTTCCCCGCCGTAGATCGGGAGAAACAGGATTTTGTGCTACAACTCATAATCTGCTCCTCGCTATTGTTTTTAAGTCATAAAAAAACCCCCGGACCTTTCGGTGCGGGGGTCTTAGTTCGTTAAGGCTTGATTTCTAAGCCTTTCCTCGTCCAAGTGCAGCCCCGCACGGTGGGATAATAATCACCACCACGCTAATCACGACCAGGCTAATCACTCGTAGAAGGGCTTTCATTTTTGTCTATTCTTGCATCTTGTTCGAAGGAATGCCTACAGAGTTACCACAGACGTTAAGAACAGCACAAGTTTTTTTTATTACTGTGATATTCATCATGCTGCGAATTTTGCACAAGACATTTGTTTTATATGAAAAAATTATGAATTGAATTTTTTTCACCTGTTGGGCATTTTCACTACTGTTGCACCTTCAGGAATGCCCAGACGGCGAAAAATGCGAGAAGCACTCGAATATTATTGAAATACCATGAAACAGCAGCGATATGCCGGAATCCTCGCCGTAAAATCAAAAATTCGACAGTTCTTCGCATCACAATGACGCGCATAATGCCGCACATCAGGAGGCATTATGTCACTATCCGTTGTCTACACACGCGCGGCGCTTGGCGTCACCGCCCCGCTCATTACCGTTGAAGTTCACATCAGTCAGGGGTTGCCTGGCCTCACCATGGTTGGCCTGCCGGAGACCACCGTAAAGGAAGCGCGCGACCGCGTTCGTAGCGCAATTATCAACAGCGGTTATGAGTACCCGGCTAAAAAAATCACGATCAATCTGGCACCGGCCGACCTGCCAAAGGAAGGGGGCCGATATGATTTACCTATCGCTCTCGCGCTTCTGGCGGCCTCTGAGCAGCTCAATCCACAGAAGCTGGGTCAATACGAGTTTGTGGGCGAACTTGCGCTTACAGGCGCCCTACGCGGCATTCCCGGTGCAATTTCAGCGGCAATTGAAGCGAGTAAAGCCGGTAGGCAGATTGTGGTGGCTGAAGATGATGCTGCGCAGGTTGGCTTATTGGGCGGCAGTGAATGCTATATCGCGAATCATTTGCAGGAGGTCTGCGCTTTTCTTGAAGGAAAACACGCATTACGCACGGCGCAGCCTGATACGACGCCGGTGCACCTGATATGCGAAGATTTGAGTGACGTCATCGGCCAGCAGCAGGGAAAACGGGCGCTGGAAGTTACCGCTGCGGGTGGCCACAATCTTTTGCTTATTGGCCCACCAGGTACCGGCAAAACGATGCTCGCCTCGCGTCTGCGCGGGCTGCTACCTCCGCTTAACGATCGGGAAGCGCTGGAAACGGCGGCAATTATCAGCCTGGAGAACGCCAGCAGCGTGCAGAAACAGTGGCGTCAGCGCCCTTTCCGTTCTCCACATCACAGCGCATCGTTAACCGCCATGGTGGGCGGCGGGTCTATTCCGGGGCCTGGCGAGATCTCGCTGGCGCATAACGGCGTGCTGTTTCTCGATGAACTTCCGGAATTTGAACGTCGGGTGCTGGATGCCTTGCGCGAACCCATTGAGTCAGGGCAGATTCACATTTCGCGAACAAGGGCGAAAATTACCTATCCGGCGCGTTTTCAATTGATTGCAGCAATGAACCCCAGCCCAACCGGGCATTATCAGGGAAATCACAATCGCTGTACGCCAGAGCAAACGCTACGTTATCTGGGGCGTTTATCGGGTCCGTTTCTGGACCGCTTTGATCTTTCCCTTGAGATACCATTACCGCCGCCAGGAATATTGAGTCAGGCGCGTCAGGGGGAAGAAAACAGCCAGACAGTACAGGCTCGCGTCATTGAATCCCAGACGCGTCAGTATCATCGGCAGGGGCAGCTCAACGCCAGGCTTGGCAGTAGTGATATTCGTCGCTTCTGTGCGTTGTGTGATGAGGATGCGCTATGGCTGGAGCAAACGCTCACCACGCTGGGGTTATCGATACGCGCCTGGCAGCGCTTGTTAAAGGTGTCGCGCACCATTGCCGATCTGGAAGGGGTGGACGCTATTGCGCGTCATCATCTCCAGGAGGCGCTGAGTTATCGGGGTATTGACCGGGTACTGATTCATCTGCAAAAGCTGTTGCATTAAAAAAGGGGCCGAAGCCCCTTTCTTGTTAGTCGTCGCTTTCAGTGTAGTCTTCAGCGCCTTCCACCTGCGGCTTCCCGCCAGACAGCGTGTGAAAACGCTTAGGACGCTTAATGCGCGTCACATACTTATTCCATACGCGTTCAGCTTCGGTCGCTGGCTCACGTTCGCCACGGCACACCGCAACAAACTGCTTCTCTTCATCGGTAGACGGTTCACGTTTGCCGAGATCGAGTTCGTTAAAGGCATAGCCACAACGTTCAAGCAGTTGAGCCTCTTTGATGGTGAAATCACCATGGCGAGAGAACCCGCGTGGATAATTTTTATTGTCGAAAAAACGATTAGTCGTCGTAAAGCTTTCCGCCATCCTACACGCTCCTAATTCTTTGGCCGAGCTATTTATGGCGCGGAGTATTAGTTACGCTTGACAGAGTGTAAAACAAAAGATTTAAATCATAACGACAAATAATTTTGTGGAGAAAGCTGTGGATACGGAATTGCTAAAAACTTTCCTCGAAGTGAGCAGAACTCGTCACTTCGGGCGCGCTGCGGAAGCCCTCTATTTGACGCAATCTGCGGTAAGTTTTCGCATCCGTCAGTTGGAAAACCAGTTGGGGGTCAATCTCTTCACCCGACATCGCAACAATATCCGTCTGACCGCCGCTGGCGAAAAACTGCTGCCCTACGCGGAAACGCTGATGAATACCTGGCAGGCGGCGCGGAAAGAGGTCGCCCATACCTCGCGGCATAATGAATTCTCCATCGGAGCCAGCGCCTCGCTGTGGGAATGCATGTTGAATGGCTGGCTCGGCAGGCTCTATCAATCATTTGATAATCTTCAGTTTGAGGCGCGAATTGCGCAGCGTCAGTCGCTGGTGAAGCAGCTCCATGAGCGACAGCTTGATCTGCTAATCACGACAGAAGCCCCCAAAATGGATGAATTTAGCAGCCAGTTATTGGGAAACTTCACACTCGCACTTTACTGCGCATCGCCCTCCAGTGAGAAAGCAGAGCTCAACTATCTGCGTCTGGAATGGGGCCCGGATTTTCAGCAACATGAGGCTGGCCTGATCGCGCACGACGACGTTCCGCTATTGACCACCAGTTCAGCTGATTTGGCAAGACAGCAGCTGGATCCGCTGAAAGGCTGCACCTGGCTACCTACCGCGTGGGCGAAAGAGAAAGGTGGGCTACATACGGTTGCGGATAGCGCGACGCTTTCTCGTCCGTTATATGCCATCTGGTTACAGAACAGCGATAAACAGGCGCAAATTCGCGATATCCTGAAAAATAACGTTTTGATTTAGGGGTATTTTAAGGGAAGGAGTGGGATCGCGAGATGTCACTTCGCTGAATTTCAGGCAAAAAAAAATCCTTTGCATAAGCAAAGGATTATATATGGCAGGGGCGGAGAGACTCGAACTCGCGACACCCGGTTTTGGAGACCGGTGCTCTACCAACTGAGCTACGCCCCTAAATTTTCTTATCATTAAGCCTGCTAATGTAGCAGGCTTAATTTTTTTAATAAGTGGCGGAACGGACGGGACTCGAACCCGCGACCCCCTGCGTGACAGGCAGGTATTCTAACCGACTGAACTACCGCTCCACCGAATTTCTTTGTCACTACCCGGATTTTCATCCCGGTTTACTGCAATTTGATGCCTGGCAGTTCCCTACTCTCGCATGGGGAGACCCCACACTACCATCGGCGCTACGGCGTTTCACTTCTGAGTTCGGCATGGGGTCAGGTGGGACCACCGCGCTAGTGCCGCCAGGCAA